>CAZSUN010000020.1:27688-45657 GCA_964610045.1 uncultured Sphaerobacteraceae bacterium | reverse complement strand
TTCGCATACTCGGCCGAGCAGCCGCAGTACATCTTGCTTTTTGACAGGACCTGGGCATGCACTTCCAGGCCGATCACGGTCGTGAAGGTTGTCCTTGTTGCCAACGCCACCTGCTGCAATCCTTGTCGGTTTCCGGCATGCCGGTGAATGGTTGGGAGTTCCGCTGAACACGTGCCACGGTCAAACAACATGACCATTTCCGGCCCCATCGGTCGGCGGGATTTTACCATGCTGGCAGCGAGACGCCGGAGGTTACGGGAACGGGTCTGTGCTACCATTCCGCCATGCGTCGCGCCCCGGACATGGAGCGCGAATCGCCGGATTTCAGGGGTTTTGACGGGCACGACGGCCGCTGGCATCGCGTTCGAACGACGAGATTCCGGCGCCAGGTTCCGACCGAACGGAGGCGTTCCCCAGTCATGGTGACAGCGACCCAAACGAAGATGGTCACCGGCAAGATCAACAACATCGATGTGACCGTTCCGCAGGGAACCTTCATCCTCGAAGCGGCCCGCCTCTCCGGTATCGAGATTCCAAACCTGTGCTACCAACCGCTGCTTCGGCCCTGGGGCTCCTGCCGGATTTGCACGGTCGAGATCCTTGGCAAACGTGGTGGCCTGATCGAGTCATGCACCACGCCGCTCGCCGAAGGCATGGAAGTCATTACCCATTCGCCGGAAGTGGTCCAGGCCCGGCAGTACATTCTGCAGATGTATCTCATTGATCATGCGCTCGACTGCCCCACCTGCGACAAGTCGGGTGAGTGCTACCTTCAGGACAACACGTACCTGCACAACATCAACGCCAACCCGTACCGGCGGCCCAAGTTCGCCCAACCGTACGAGCACTTCAGCGCAACCATCGACTACAAGTGGGACCGGTGCATCATGTGCAACCGGTGCACCCGCGTTTGCGACGAGATGATCGGCGTGGTTGCCATCGAGTCCGCCAACCGGTCGCTGGAGGCAACGATCGCGACCGCCTTCGGCCTCGACCTGAGCGAGACGACCTGCACCAATTGCGGCATGTGCATCGCCGTGTGCCCGGTCGGGGCGTTCACGGACCGCCACTTCGGTCACCATCCGTGGGAGCTCGACTCCACCGAGACCATCTGCGGATTCTGCGATGGCGGCTGCACCCTCAACATCGAATCGAACAAGGGGATCGTCCGTCGAACCACCCATCTCTGGGAACGCGGCAAGAACCTCGGTTACACCTGCGAGCGCGGCAAGTGGGGTCACGAGATCATCCAGTCGCGCGATCGCAACTACTTCCCTCGCGTCAAGGGTGACAACGGGATGTACTACGAGGTCACCTGGGACGAAGCACTCCAGCAGGTGTCCGACGCCCTCCCTGCTTTCCGGGGTGATGGGTTCGCTGCCCTGACAACCGGGGAGAATACCAACGAAGAGGCGTATACCCTCCAGCAATTCAGCCGGGCGGTCATGCAGTCGAACAATGTCGACCGCCTGCTCAGCCCCGCCCAGATCGCCGTCGAGCGTGCGACCCGAGCCGCGCTTGGTCTGGATAGCGCAGGCACCAACAACCTCGGCGAACTCTTCACCGCGGTGAAGAACCTGCTGGTTGTCGGTCCATCGATCTTCGAGCACGCTCCGATCACCTCCTACTGGATCAACCACGCCCGCCACTACCGCGAGGCGAGGATCACCGTCATCAGCACCGAGCACTATCCGCTCTGCAATCGCGCAGTGATCTGGCTCAAGCCGAACGAGGGCACAACGGACCTCGTCGTCAACGCCATCGCCAGCGAGGTCATCCGCCTCGGCCTTGACGCTGAATCCGCATCATCTGCGCCAGGCATCGATATCCTGATGTCCAGCCTCGGCACGATCGATCTCGATGTTGTAGCCACGCAGACGGGAGTCGCGGCGGCAGACATCACGCGCGCGGCAATGCTGTTCGTCACCAGCCGGGAATACGGCGACACCACCAGGCCGGACACCGGGTTCCCGCCAGGCGCGATTTTCAACACGGTCGCCCATCAGGACGAATCGCAACCGTACGGCGATGCCGCGAGTGTCACCGCCGCCTGCGCGAACCTCAGCCTGCTGACCGGCAACATTGGTCGCCAGGGCGGCGGCGTCAACAGCCAACGCGGACCAGCGAACTATCAAGGCGCCACCGACATGGGAATGACCCCGCACTCGCTGCCGGGCGGAGTACCCGTCGGAGATGGCACCGCCCGAAATGCCTATGAAGCCATCTGGTCGAACCGCGCCAGCGGCGGTCTTGTGTCCCTGCCGGAAACGGAAGGCATCGGGATCGATCAACTGCCGGCCGCGATCGCTGATGGGAGGGTCAAGGCGGTTTGGCTCGAATGCGGGCTGCGCACGCGCGAATCGGCGATCAATGACGAACTCCTTGCAGCGTTGAAGCAGGTCGATTACCTCGTGGTTGTCGACGCCTTTGACTCCCCTTACGCGCAGATCGCGAATGTCGTCCTGCCGCTCTCGCTCAATCTGGAGAAGGACGGCACATTCACCAGCTTTGACCGCACCGTGCAGCGCGTGCGAGCCGCCGTTCCCGCCCCGGGCGAGTCGCACGACAGCATCGAAATCATCGGCGCGGTGGCCGATCGCATGGGCTATACCCTGCCAAAGGGTCACGTGAGCCAGGTCATGAACGAGATCGCCGGAATCGTCCCCGGCTACGGCGGAGTGTCCTACGCGAGACTGGAGCGTGGCGGCATCGTCACCCCTGTCGAACGCATCGGCGGCGAGAGCGAGTCGACCCTGTCGTCAAGCCTGAACCCGTCATTCGTCACGACCCAGGCCTGACCAGGGATCAAAGGAGCGAACTCCATGCTCGATGAAGTCAAGGGATTCGGCGTCACCCTGCGACGCCTCGTCCGTCCAAAACTGGTCCAGGAATACCCTGAGGTGAAGCGGCCGATGGCACCGCGATTCCGTGGGTTGCCGTCCCTTCGGGCCGATCCCGACACGGGTGAGGCACTGTGTGTCGCCTGCGGCCTGTGCGCGCGTATTTGCCCCACAAGCTGCCTGGAAATGCACGTCATCCCGTCGGAAGAAGGCGACCGTGAACTGGGTGAGTTCATCCTGAAAGCCGGGCGTTGCATGTTCTGCGGCCTGTGTTCGCAGGTCTGCCCGGTCGACGCCATCACCATGAGCCAGGAGTACGAGCTGAGCGTGCTCGAGCGCGACGGCCTGATCTACACCAAGACGGAACTCGCCGCAATTGGCGCCCAGGCACCGATCTGGTGGGAGTCGGGCGTCGGTCCGGACAACCAGCAGACCAATGCGCCGACTCGCTACGACCGGTTCCGGGATCATGCCTCCGAGCTGTACTAGGCATCACTTCGACACCTCTCCACAGACCGGCGCTGGTTGGGTACCCTGCCACCAGCGCCGGTTTTCCATTGACCCGAAAGGACGCATCGCTCCATGACCACCGACTATCCCATCTATCTCGATGGCGAGTTCATCCAGTCGAGCACCCCGATCGACGTGACCAACCCCTACGACGGATCGAAGGTGGGCCGCACCTGGCTGGCGACGCCGGATGAGCTGGAACGCGCAACTGTCGCCGCGGAGCGCGCATTCACATCATTCAGCCGCCTGCCAACCTACGATCGGGTCGACTTGCTGAAGGCGTTCGCCCAGAAACTGCGGGAGCGCCGGAAGGATGTCATCGACGTCATCGTGCGTGAAGCGGGAAAGCCGGTGAACGAAGCCACCGTCGAGGCCGACCGGGGCGCGTTCACGGTCGACACCGCCGCCGAGGAAGCGAAGAGGATCGAAGGGGACGTCATTCCGCTCGACCTGTTACCGTCGTCGAAGGGACGATTCGGGTTTGTCCGCCGGTTCCCGATCGGGCCGATCGCCGGGATCTCGCCATTCAACTTCCCGCTCAACCTGGCCCTGCACAAGGTGGCCCCAACGCTTGCGTCGGGCAACACCATCGTTCTCAAGCCCCCCACGCTCGCTCCCCTGACCATGCTCCTGGTGGCACAATTACTCGATGAAATCGGGGTGCCAAAGGGGGTGGTCAACGTCCTGCCGATGGATCGGGCCACCGGCGACGCGATGGTCGCCGACGAGCGGTTCAAGCTGCTGTCATTCACCGGCTCGCCAGACGTGGGATGGGACATGAAACGCCGCGCCGGCATGAAGCCGGTGGTCCTGGAGCTGGGCGGCAACGCCGGCGTCCTGGTCGATGACGACGCCGACTTCGACTTTGCGGTCAGCAGGATTCGCACCGGAGCGTTCGCCTACGCCGGTCAGGTCTGCATTTCAGTGCAACGGGTGTTCATCGTCGAATCGGTGTACGAGCAGGTGCGAGACCGCATCGTGGCCGCCACCAGCACCCTCCGGATGGGCGATCCCGCCGACCCTACGACCGAGCTCGGCCCGATGATCGACGACAAGGCAGCAGCCCGCACCCAATTGTGGATCGACGATGCCGTGAAGGAGGGAGCCCGTGTCCTCACCGGCGGCAAGGCCCAGGGCAGGTTCTTTGAGCCGACCGTGATCGAGAACGCCAACCCGGAGAGCTTCGTCTGCTCCCGGGAGGCGTTTGCGCCGCTGGTGACGCTGTTTCCGGTCAAGTCGCTGGCCGAGGGCATCCAGCGGTTGAACGATTCCGTCTATGGACTACAAGCTGGTGTCTTCACGAACCGGCTCGAATACGCATTGACCGCCTGGGAACAGATCGAGGCCGGCGGCGTGATCATCAACGACGTGCCGACGTACCGGATCGATCACATGCCGTACGGTGGCGTGAAGTCCTCCGGCCTCAGCCGCGAGGGGGTGCGGTACGCGATCGAGGACATGACCGAGCCGCGCCTGATGGTCATCAACCGGCTCGACAGCCAGCGCGTGGAATTCCCGGCGTAGGATAATGCGACCTGCGCCAAACACGTGTTCGGTGCCGAACATTCAGGGCCGACACGGGGTCGGCCCCTACATACGAACGGCGGTTCCTAAACGGCCACCAGCGATTTCAACGTGGCGATGTTGCGCCGGTCGTAGTCGCCCGCATCGTCCTTCTCGGTTTCCAGAATGCCCGGAATGCCATCCAGCCGCCTGTCGTTCACGATATTGCGGAAACCTTCCAGACCGATCAGGCCATCGCCGATGTGATCGTGTCGGTCCTTGAAACTCCCGAGCGGGTTCTTCGAATCGTTCAGGTGGATGACCATAAGCCGTTCGAACCCGATCACCTCGCCGAACCTGGTCATGGTTTCCGCGTACGTTTCCGGTGTCCGAATGTCGTAGCCGGCAGCGAAGATGTGGCAGGTATCCAGGCAGACGCCCACCCTTGCCTTGTCCTCAACAAGGTCGATGATCGCGGCGATTTCCTCGAACGTGCGGCCGAGTGACGTTCCCTGTCCGGCAGTCGTTTCGAGGCAGGTGATCGTCCGGCTCTCCGGCAACGAACCGAGGATGCGGTTCAGCGACTCGGCGAACTTCGCGATGCCGGCGTCGACCCCACTCCCGGTGTGAGCGCCGGGATGAGTGACGAGGTGCGGGATACCGAGTTCGTCGCATCGCGTCAGTTCATCGGTGAAGGCTGGGATCGACTTCGCGAGGATGTCCTCCTTCGGTGAGGCGAGGTTGATGAGGTAGGAATCATGCACGACGAGCTTCGTCAGGCCAGTCCGTGCCACCTCATCCCGGAAGTTCTGCACCACGGCCGGGTCGAGCGGCTTCGCCTGCCACTGCCGTTCGTTCTTCGAGAAGATCTGCACCGATTCAAGATCGAGCGCTTCGGCACGAGGGATCGCCTTGTCGACACCGCCGGATGCTGATACGTGTGAACCGAATGCCAGGGTCATCTGGTGTTCTCCATCCATCACTTCGCCTGTAGCGTCAGGAAGCGGCGATCATCTCGCCGAGCGCTGTCGAGTTGTGGCCAAGAATGGTCCCGGTTGGGCCCAGAACAAGCGGCCTGCGCAACAGGGTCGGTTCCTCCAGCATCAATGACAAGAGCGCCTCGTCATCCAGAGCATCGATTTCCGCCGCGCGAGCCTGGTAGACCCTGCTTCGCCGGGAGAGCACCTCGCGCGGCGTGAGCCCGGCTCGCTGGAGGATCGTTTCCAGTTCATCCCGCGTGAATCGCTGTCGAAAGAAATCCCGAGATTCGTACTGGACACCGGATTCACGCAATTGCTCGTCGGTTTTCCTGCAGGATGTGCAGGAGGAATAGCCATACGTCTCGATCATTGCTTCCATTCCTTGCTTCCACCACGCTGTCCGTACAATCTTCTCATATCTGGCGCGGTTTCCGCTTCTCCAGGCCTGCGGTGTCGCCGTGATACACTCGTTTACCGTTGCGCCGCAGCGCATTCGATCCCTCGCTGCATCTGGAGCCCGATGCGATTGAGTCCCGCAACCGACACCGGCGCCCAGTTCGCGGCAAGCCCTCACCCATCGCCACTCCTGTCGGTCGTGATCCCGGTCTACAACGAAGAGGACCGGATCGGACCATGCCTGGCGGAGGTCGGGACGTGGGTATCCACGCATCCCTACCGGATCGAAGTGATCCTCGTCGATGACGGCAGCACCGACCGCACGGTCGAGACGGCCCGATCGATTGCCGGCATCTGTCCAAACCTGACGATTATCGAAGCCCGGCATCTCGGCAAGGCAAACGCCGTGATTGCCGGTCTGGAAGCCAGTACCGGCGCCTTTGCTGGCTTCTGCGATGTCGACCTGGCGACGCCTCTCTCGACCTGGGACGCCTGCCACACTGCCCTTTCGACCGGTGCAGGAGTCGCCATCGCCTCACGCGAAGGGCTTGACGCCACCCGGGTTGGCGAGCCAGGCTACCGGCACGTCATGGGCCGCGCCTTCAATCTTGTGATCAGGGCTCTGCTACTACCTGGCATTCACGACACGCAGTGTGGTTTCAAGTTCTTCACCCGCGATGCGCTGGATAGCATCCTGCCTCGCTGCCGCCTCTACCGGCATGCGTCCGAGGTATCCCGTCCACGGGTCACTGCGTTCGACGTCGAACTGTTGACCATCGCCCGCCGGCAGGGATTCAGGATCGCGGTTATGCCCGTCACCTGGCAATACGGTGAACATACCAAGGTCAATCCAGTGACAGATACCCTCCAGAACCTCGGCGACGTGCTGAAGGTTCGCTGGAACGCCTGGCGCGGCCAGTACGATTGACATTCAGCAGTTCGCGCACGGGTTGACCCCAACAACGAACCAACAAGCAGGATTGTCATTCCGAGGCCAAGCAGAGGAATCTTGACCCAGCCGTAGCATTCAGATTCCTCACCGCGCTCGGAATGACAAGAGGCACGATCACCGGCGGGAAAACTGGCGCTCGAGCTCGGTTTGCGACATGTGGAGCATCGTCGGACGGCCGTGCCCGCAGGCGCGCGGTTGTTGCGTTCGTTCGAGCTGGGCCACCAACTCGCGCATCTCCGGTAATGAGAGCACCTGTCCCGCCCGGATCGACGTGTGGCAGGCGGCACTGATCGCGACCGAGTCGAGCCACGATTGACCCGCGCCGCCCTCGGCGAGTTCCTGCAGTATCAAGTGAATTCGCTCGCCGATATCAACGCCGCGGGAAACTGCCGGTATGCCCCTGATCGCGATCGACTGCGCGCCGAATGGCTCGATCTCGAACCCGATCTGGCCCAGTTCTTCGGCGGACGTCTCGTAGGCAGCCATTTCCTCCGGTGAAAGCTCAACCACCAATGGATCCAGCAGCGGCTGCTGGTCGATCGACCTGGTTTGCATCTGTCCGAGGATTTTTTCGTACATCACCCGTTCGTGGGCAGCGTGCTGGTCGATCAGGAACATACCTTCCGGACCTTCGGCAATGATGTACGTGCCACTGACCTGTCCCAGCACCCGCATCACCGGCACCCCGGACGCCATCGTGGGACGCACCGGTGGGGACTCGGGCTCGACCCGTTCCTGGCTCACTGGCCGGTTTGGAAGCATCGAAGGAGACGTCCAGGCGGGCAGATTTTCCTGGCTCATCGTCGTGCCCCACGGCTGAGGCGGCGAGAACGACACCTGGGGCAGCACGTCCTGCTCCTGGTGCGACAACGCTGCGTGCACGGCACGCTGCACTGCCCGGCAGGCCGCCCGCTCGTCGACGAACTTCACCTCTGCCTTGGTCGGATGGACATTGACATCGACTTCCGCCGGATCGAGTTCGATCCTCACCATGCCAAGTGGATGCCGCCCCACCATCAGCAGGCTGTGATACGCCTCTTCCAGTGCGTATGTCAGCGCCCGGTGCTGGATGAGCCGGCCGTTGACGAAGAAGAACAGGTTCTGCCTGTGCGAGCGGGTCACCCGCGGCGTACTCACCCAACCCGTGACCTTGACACCTGGCACCGCCATGTCCGGTTCGAGCGGGCCCAGGATCAGCAGTTCGTCGGCAAGTTCGCTGCCATAGACGCCGAGTGCGGCATCGCGATCGTCACCAGTGCCGGGTGTCGCGATCGCCTTTCGGCCGTCGATTGTGAGTGTCCAGCGGATGTCGCTTCGATGGCACGCATAGGCGCCGATCAGGCGGGAGATGTAGGCACTTTCGGTGGAAGGCTGACGCAGGAAGCGGCGACGCGCCGGGACATTCCCGAACAGGTCCTCCACGGTCACCGTCGTGCCCGGTGGCGCCGCTCCTGTCCTTGGTGCGGATTCGGCACCGTGATCGACGAGGATCGACGCACCCGCGCTCGAACTCCCTGGCCGGGACCGTATCTCCAGCCGGGCAACCGCGCCGATGCTCGGCAGCGCCTCACCGCGAAAACCAAGCGTCTCCAGCCGTTCGAGATCGTCGAACCGTGCCAGCTTCGACGTCGCATGACGCTGGATCGCGACCGCGAGATCATCCGCAGCGATGCCGGACCCATCATCCGACACCCGGATCAATGAAGATCCGCCATCGGCGATGTCTACAGTAATGCGGGTCGCCCCGGCGTCGATGGCGTTCTCGATCAGTTCCTTGACGACCGACGATGGCCGTTCGACCACTTCTCCAGCGGCGATCTTGCCAATCGTCATGTTGTCGAGAAGTTGGATCGTCATAGATGGTCCCGTGTGGATTTGATGTGGACATCACCCGGTGATGGTTGGACCCAGCGCCGCGACGATGTCGGGGAGGTCTTCAGGGCCGGTGCGCTGTCCCCGCCGGTGTTTCGATACGAACCGGCTCCCCGCGTCGAAAAACCGCCACGGGGCGTCCACTGCTCGGCTGATGCCAATTCGCGGGCTCGCCATCACGCTCGCGGTTTCATCGCCACCCGCGAACCAGACGCGGCTCGCGTCGCCCACTGGCTTCAGGGTATCAGAGAGGTGGGTGCCGAGTCCCCTGCTCAGGTTTCCGGGTCCGACCAACAGGTCACGTTCGCGAAGCGTCCGCCGCTGCCGCACCAGGTCGAGCCCGAAGACTGGATCCTCGGCTGCCCGGAGGAGAACTGCGCCAAGCTTGCCATGCTCATGTGCCACGATGTTGGTCATCGTGTGCATGCCGTAGGCGAACTGCATGTACAGCACGCCCGGCTCATGCCGCAGGGTCTCCCGCCCGACCCGATACATGCTCGCGTGCGATGCGCCATCCTCGAGACCGCCATAGGCCTCTGTCTCGACGATCCTGGCCTTCACGCGTTCGCCATTCCGCTCGACCACGATCCACGCACCGACCAGGTCGAAGGCAACCAGAACCGGATGGCGCTCGAACCACTGCCGGCCAATCGGAGTGTCGCTGACTGCGTTTGACCTATCCATCCAGTTCCGCCAGTTTGGCGAGCAGGATCTGTTCCTGCTCGATCGCCCTGGCAAGGCGGTCACGCTGCACCTGGACGACCTTGTCCGGCGCCCTCGCGATGAATGACTCGTTCGAAAGCTGCGCTTCCGCGCGTCCCTTCTCGATACGTATTTCGTCAAGTTCCTTCTGGAGTCGTGACCGCTCGGCTGCGAGATCCACCATGCCGGCCAGTGGCAACGAGACCGTGATGCCGTCGGCCAGGACCGTGATCGATTGACCATGCGACTGTGGCGAACCGCCGTCGATCACCAGCTGGTCATCGGCGATTCGCGCCAGGAATCCGAGCTCTCCCCGGAGCGACTGGAACGCCACCGCGAGGTTCCCCGGATAGACATGGGCGCCGATCCAGCGGGCAGGCTCTACGCCGGCCTCGGCGCGCGCGTTGCGAATGCCGCGAACCACCTCGATCAGTGCGCCAAATGCCCGTTCCGCCTCTTCGTCCCGCTCGCCGGCTTCCGGCCACGGCGCGATCATGATGCTGTCACCGGCATGTGGGATTTGCTGCCAGAGCGCTTCCGTGATGAACGGCATGAACGGGTGCAACAGGCGCAGGCTTCGCTCCAGGGTGTAGGCGAGCACCTTCGGCGCGACGGAACCATCCTGCCGGAGACTGACTTTCGCCGCCTCGATATACCAGTCACACAGTTCCGACCAGATGAAATCATTGATCTGTCGGCCGGCCTCGCCAAACAGGTAGCCCTCCAGCAACCGGGTTGTGTTCGCGGTCACCTCATCGAGCCGGGACAGGATCCAGCGATCGGCGATCGTCAGGTCGTGCTCCGGCCTGACCGGCCCTTCGGCGTCGAGTGGGATCTCGGATTCGGCGATCGAGCGAAGGGCGAACCTCGTGGCGTTCCAGAGCTTGTTGCCGAAATTTCGGCTGGCTTCCACACGCTGCACGCTCAGGCGACTGTCGTTGCCTGGTGACGACTGCGTGACCAGGGTGTAGCGGAGGGCATCGGCGCCGTACTCGGAGGAGACTTCGATCGGATCGATCACGTTCCCCTTGGTCTTGCTCATCTTGGCGCCTTCGATGTCCCGGACGATCCCGTGCAGGTACACCGTGTGGAACGGCACCTCGCCCATCATCTCGACGCCGAAGAACACCATCCGTGCGACCCAGTGAAACAGGATTTCGTAGCCGGTTTCCATGACCGAACCCGGATAGAACCGGCGCAGGTCATCGGTGTCGTCCGGCCAGCCAAGGGTCGAGAATGGCCACAATCCGGAACTGAACCAGGTGTCCAGCACATCCGGATCCTGCTCGACCACGCCGCCACAGGCGGGACACGCGTCGAGTGTTTCCAGTTCGGTGGCATGAACCTGCCCGCATTCCTGGCAGTACCAGATCGGGATCCGGTGTCCCCACCAGAGCTGCCGCGAGATGGTCCAGTCGTGGATGTTCTCCAGCCAGTTGTCGTAGACGCCCTTGAAACGTTCTGGCACGAAGGTGAGACGTCCATCCTGGGCGGCGGCGAGCGCGGGCGCAGCCAGGTCCTGCATACGCACGAACCACTGCTTGCTGACGATCGGCTCGACCACGGTGCCACAGCGGTCGCAATGGCCGACGCTGTGCATGTGCGGCTCGATCGAGACCAGCCACCCCTCGGCTTCCGCCAGGGCGATCACTGCCCGGCGCGCAACATCAGTCGCCATGCCCTCGAAGCTGCCGGCGTTTTCGTTCAGCGTGGCATCCAGGTTCATGATGTTGATCGCTGGCAAACCGGTGCGTTGCGCAATCTCGAAGTCGTTGGGGTCGTGTCCCGGCGTCACCTTGACAGCGCCGGTGCCGAAGGATGGATCGACGTGCGCGTCGGCGACGATCGGAATCCGCCGGCCGACGATCGGGAGGATCGCGTGCTTGCCGATCAAGTGGCGGTATCGCTCGTCATCGGGATGCACTGCCACGCCCGTGTCGCCGAGCATCGTTTCTGGCCGCGTGGTGGCGACCTCCAGCGTTTCGTTTGAATCCTCGATTCGATACCTCAGCCGCCAGAGGCTGGACTGCACCTCCTCATGCTTCACTTCCAGATCCGACAATGCGGTCTGGCAGCGCGGGCACCATGAGATGATCCGCTCGCCCCGGTAGATCAAACCCTTGTCGTAGAGGTGCTTGAAGGCGTGCCGCACGGCGCGAGCGGGACCGGGGTCCATGGTGAAGGCGAACCGGGTCCAGTCGCACGACGCACCGAGCAGGCGCATCTGCTCGCGGATACGCGGCCGCAGGTCGTCCATGAACGCCCAGGTGCGCTCCAGGAACTTCTCGCGGCCGAGATCGTGCCGGGTGAGTCCCTCCAGCGCGATCAGCTTTTCCACCGCCAACTGACCGGCGATCCCGGCGTGGTCCGCTCCCGGCAGCCAGAGTGTTGGTTCGCCGCGCATGCGGTGCCAGCGAGCCATGATGTCCTCGAGCGCCACGAACAGCGCGTGACCGACATGGAGGACGCCATTCACATTCGGCGGCGGCATCACGATCACGAAGGGACGTTGGCCGTCCTCTCGCGGCTCACCTGGCGCGAAGTATCCCTGACTGTCCCACCAATCGTAGAGACCGTGCTCGATCGCCGAGGGATCGTAGGTTTTCGGGAACTCGGTTGCATGAATGGCGGGATTCGTGGTTGCCATGGAACACCTCAATGCGAAACGGGGGATCGAACAGTTCGATTCCAGGGCACAAAAAACCGCCCTGACATGCCAGGACGGGTTTCCCCGCGGTACCACCTTGCTTCACGCCATCCAGAGCGGCGCACACTCGATCGCGATAACGGGCGGACCCGTCCGCACCTGCAGCCTGTGGCCGGTTGGCGCGGCATCTCCCGGGCGACCTTCCACCGGTTCAACGCTGATCGGGATTCTCAGCCGGTGATCCCGAATTGCTGTCGCGCGAGGCCGGTGTACTCCTCCCGCTCATCGATATTTGCGGACAAGTATCGACTCCGCAGGCGGGTATTTCAATAGGGTGTTCCGGGGTACCAACGAGTGTCCGGACATGATACACTGGCAGATGCGAAAGAATGTTCTGGTGTGTACGTACACGCTCTGTCCGTTTCGCATGACATCCAGGACTGCGCCTGGACCGCCGCTACCGCAACCGGGGGAATCGATCAATGCCGCAGCAACACGAGTACATCAGCGTCCGTGGCGCTCGTGAGCACAACCTCAAGAACATCGATGTCGATATTCCCCGCAACAAGCTGGTGGTCCTGACCGGACTCTCCGGTTCCGGCAAGTCATCGCTCGCCTTCGACACGATTTTCGCCGAGGGACAGCGGCGGTATGTCGAATCCCTCTCCGCCTATGCCCGGCAGTTCCTGGGGCAGATGGAAAAGCCCGACATCGATCACATCGAAGGACTCTCCCCGGCGATCTCCATCGACCAGAAGGGCACCAGCCGCAATCCGCGCTCAACTGTCGGCACGGTGACCGAGATATACGACTACATGCGGCTCCTGTGGGCGCGCACCGGTCATCCGCATTGTCCCAACTGCGGGCGGCCAATTACGCAGCAGTCGCCACAGCAGATGGCCGAACAGATCCTGGCCCTGCCGGATGGAACACGGTTGATGATCCTGGGACCGGTGATCCGGGACCGGAAGGGCGAACACTCGGCGATCTTCGACGAGATCCGCCGGCAGGGTTTCGTCCGTGTCCGTGTCGACGGCGAAGTCCGCGACATGGACGAGAAAATCACGCTGGCCAAGACGAAAAAGCACACGATCGAGGTCGTGGTCGATCGCCTCGTGATCCGCCACCCCGACGGCGACGCCGGCAAGGGGGATCATCCGGACCGCGTGCGGCTGATCGACTCGCTCGAGGTCGCGCTCCGGATGTCGAGCGGGATCGCGATCGCCCAGATCATCGACGGCGAGGAGATGACCTTCTCCGAACAGTTCGCCTGCACCCATTGCGGGATCAGCTACGGCGAACTCGAACCCAGGAACTTCTCGTTCAACAACCCGCATGGCGCCTGCCCGGACTGCACCGGCCTCGGCACGACCATGGAGTTCGACCCCGAACTGGTGATCCCGAACCGCGACCTCAGCATCGCCCAGGGCGCGATCCTGCCGTGGATGCGGACCGGGATGGACAACTCCAAATGGTATGGGTCCTTGCTCGAGGCTGTCGGGAAGAAATACGGGTTTTCCCTGGATACGCCGGTTCGCGATTTGCCGCAAGCCGCTCTCGGCATCGTGCTCTATGGAAGTCTTGGCGAGCCCGTGTCGGTGGGCTACGAATCAAAGAGCGGCCGCAAGCGCTCGTACGATGTTGTTTTCGAGGGCGTGATCCCAAACCTGAAACGAAGATACGACCAGACCGCGTCCGAGATGGTCCGGGAAGACATCGAGCGCTACATGTCGCAACGCCCCTGCCCCACCTGCAAGGGAGCGCGACTGAAACCGGAAGTGCTGTCGGTGACAGTCGACGGCCGCTCGGTGATGGATGTCACCCGGATGCCGATCCACGAAGCCCAGGCGTACTTCCAGCGACTTTCAATCGATCCGGAAGGCAGCGATGGCGCACCACTCTCCATTCGTGAATACACGATTGCCCGCCAAATCCTGAAGGAGATCCGGGAGCGGTTGGGTTTCCTGGTCGATGTCGGGCTCGATTACCTGACCCTGGAGCGGTCCGCCAACACGCTGTCCGGCGGGGAGGCCCAGCGCATCAGGTTGGCGACCCAAATCGGGTCGAGCCTGATGGGAGTCCTCTACATCCTGGACGAACCCAGCATCGGTCTCCACCAGCGGGATAACGCCCGCCTGATCAAGACCCTGGAGCGTCTGCGAGACATCGGGAACACCCTCATCGTGGTCGAACACGACGAAGACACGATGCGCGCCGCCGACTGGATCGTCGACATCGGTCCGGGCGCAGGTGAGCATGGCGGTCACATCATCGCCGAAGGCGATCTTGCGGCGATCGCCCGTACCCAGGGCTCGATCACGGGCGACTACCTGAGTGGCCGCCGCGGGATACCGGTACCTTCCCAGCGCCGCCCCGGCAACGGAAAGTCGCTGGTGCTTCGTGGCGCCCGCGAGAACAATCTCCGCGACATCACGGTGAGGTTCCCACTCGGCACCTTCACCTGCATCACCGGTGTGTCCGGCTCCGGGAAGAGTTCGCTCATCACCGACACCCTGCACAAGCGGCTGGCGATGGATCTCCAGCGTGCCCGCCAGAAGGCTGGCGCCCATGATTCGCTCGATGGAATCAAGAATCTCGACAAGGTGATCGAGATCGACCAAAGTCCGATTGGACGCACTCCCCGATCCAACCCCGCGACCTACACCGGGTTGTTCACGCCGATCCGGGAACTGTTCGCATCCATGCCGGAATCGAAAACCCGCGGGTACCAGGCAGGCCGATTCTCCTTCAACGTGAAAGGTGGCCGCTGCGAGGCCTGCAAGGGCGAGGGCATCATCCAGATCGAGATGAACTTCCTGCCCGACGTGTTCGTGCCGTGCGAGGTCTGTCACGGCGCCCGGTACAACCGGGAAGCGCTCGAAATCCACTACAAGGGCAAGTCGATCGCGGACGTCCTGAGCATGACGGTGACCGAAGCGCTCGGCTACTTCGAAAACATCCCAGCCATTCGCAACAAATTGCAGACGCTGGAGGATGTTGGTCTCGGCTATATCCGGCTCGGTCAACCGGCTACCCAACTCTCCGGTGGCGAGGCCCAACGCGTGAAGCTCTCCAGTGAGCTGTCACGCCGGGCGACCGGACGGACCCTCTACATCCTGGATGAACCGACGACCGGTCTGCATTTTGCCGACATCGAACGGTTGCTGGGAGTGCTCCAGCGGCTCGCGGATGGCGGCAACACGATCGTCGTGATCGAACACAATCTCGATGTCATCAAGTCGTCCGACTGGGTCATCGACATGGGACCGGAGGGCGGTTCCGGTGGCGGCCTGGTGATTGCCGAGGGTACGCCGGAGGATATCGCCAGCAATCCGGCTTCCCATACGGGCACGTACCTGCGCCCATTTCTCGAACCTGTCGAATTGGCGGCAGACTGATTCGGAGGCGCAGAACGTTGACAATCTGGACATTGTTCGAGGCTTGATGCGCGTGCTAGTATCGAAATCGTTGGATTGACGCTCGGTTGCACCCGGAGCCTGGTGCGAAGGTAGTCCGCGGCAACCCTGACCGGAGGGTCACGGCAGGGTGAATAATGCCGTCCTGGTTTTGAACCAGAACTACGAGCCGCTCAACGTCTGCAATGTTCGGCGCGCCATCGTCCTCGTCATCGGCGGCAAGGCCGAGGTACTCGAAGCCCGTTCGATGTCGATGCACAGCGCGTCGGAGTCCTACCGGGCGCCGTCCGTGATCCGGCTCGTCTACCTCATTCGCCGGCCTCGACCTCGCGTCAAGCTCACCCGGCGTGAAATCTTCATGCGCGACAACTACACCTGCCAGTATTGCGAGCGGCAGATGTCCGATTTGACGATCGATCACGTCATTCCCCGTTCGCGCGGCGGTCACCACTCCTGGGACAACGTCGTTTCGGCCTGCAAGGCGTGCAACCATCGCAAGGGCGGCAAGAGCATTGCCGAGGCGCGGATGATTCTCCACAAGGAACCGTGTGAGCCACGGGCCGGGCAGTACTACACCATCGAGCGACGGCTTGACACCCAGTTGCACGACAACTGGGAGAAGTTTCTCCCTGGAATTACCACGACCAGCCGCTACGCGACCCACCACGAGTCTAGTCGCCCCGCGTAGCCTGGCCAGAGCCAGGACGCGGGAAACCCGAGATCCCGGCTGGCACTGCCAGTCGCCGGTTGATTGTGCCCAATCGCTGGAACCGTACCTGGTCCAGCAGGAGTCTTCTCGCCATGCTCGATATCGCCATCATTCGTGAAAACCCCGATCGGGTCCGTGAACTCTGTGCCCACAAGAACGTCGCTATCGATGTCGCGCACATCGTTGGCCTCGACGACCAGCGTCGGTCGCTCCTGCACCAGGTGGAGACGCTCAAGGCGCACCGAAACACCGGTTCGAAACACATCGGCCGCGAAACTGACGCCGCGAAGCGTCAGGCGCTAATCGCGGAGATGGGCGGACTCGGCGACAGGATCGCTGCGCTCGACGACGAGGTCCGCATCGTCGAAGCCGAGCTCCACCAGCTCATGCTGGGCGTTCCCAACCTGCCCGACGAGCGCGTACCGGTTGGTCCCGATGCCGAAAGCAACGTCGTGTACCGGGAGGGTGGACACCTGATCGAACGCGAATTCACCCCAAAGCCGCATTGGGAGATTGGCGAGCAACTCGGCATCATCGACTTCCAGCGCGGGGTGAAGGTCGCGGGCACGCGAGGGTACTTCCTGCGTGACGATGGCGCTCGCCTGCAGCGCGCGTTGGTTGCCTGGATGCTGGATGTCCACACCCGCCAGCACGGCTATTCGGAACTTGTGGTACCGCACCTGGTGACTGCCGAGTCACTCATTGGTACCGGCAACCTGCCGAAATTCGGCGACGCGCTTTTCAAGGATGAAGACGAAGACACATGGATGATTCCAACGGCTGAAGTCCCAATCACGAATCTGTACCGGGACGAGATCCTTGGTGCGTCGGATTTGCCCATTTACCACACGGCCGCCAGCCAGTGCTTCCGCAATGAGAAGATCTCGGCGGGACGGGACGTGCGCGGCATCAAGCGCGTTTTCGAGTTCCACAAGGTGGAATTGGTCAAGTTCGTCCATCCGGACAACGGACCCGAAGAACTGGAACGGCTCCTTGGCGAGTCGCTGGCGATCGTCGAAGCACTCGGCATTCCGTACCGGGTCCTCGTGCTCTCGACCGGCGACATGAGCTTCAGCTCGGCGATCACCTATGATATCGAGACGTGGGCGCCTGGCTCGGGAGAGTGGCTCGAGATTTCGTCGTGCTCGCTCTTCCGCGATTTCCAGGCGCGCCGTGCCAACCTGCGATTCCGGCCGGAGCATGGGGCCCGTCCCCAGTTCCTGCACACCCTGAACGGTTCGGCGCTCGCGTTGCCGCGGACCATAATCGCGATCCTCGAGCACTACCAGCAACCTGATGGCAGCGTCGTCATTCCAGAGGTTATTCGTCCGTACATGGGTGGCCAGGAGCGGATCAGTCGAGCCTGACAAGACCGTGTACACCAACCGATTGCACTCCGCTCGTCAGCGTTTCGGCGAAGGGATTGGAAAGTCGGTGTGCAA
>CAZSUN010000020.1:0-27588 GCA_964610045.1 uncultured Sphaerobacteraceae bacterium | reverse complement strand
AGCGTCGTCTGCGGATATCCTCGTGAAAGGTTCTACGCCCATCCCCTGGCATTGCGCAGCCTGATTCCACTGGTATGCAAGGTCGTTTCCCACAGAGGCTTCAAAGGGAGCAGGCTATCGACCACCCGCAAGTCCACACCACGATGGGCAATGGCTGACGGCAGATCATCAACGGCATCGCGATGCAACGGCTTCACCACCACCCGGCTGACCCACATACCTGCATCGTGCAAATCTTCAAAGCTATCTGTGGGCAATTCGTAGCGATGAATCGTGGCGGTTGCGAAAACTGTGAGCCACTCACGTTCAATGTAAGCCGCGCCACGATAACCGCCCAGCCACGTCTGTGTGTCCGCGCTGTTCGATTCCTCGGTCGCCCATATCAGAATTCGCGGGCAGTCGCGGGGGAACAGGTACATGAATTCCACCCGCTCTTCAATGGCCCATACCAAAGGTCCATTGAGCCATTCCATGCCCGGCGCTCGTTTCGACGGCACGAGCACCGATCGCGGAACAAAGGTGGCGATGGCTGAATCGTGGCTGAAGTGAAACAATCGCATACCGGCGGAATCCGGGTGTCCAAACCGACTCAGTATCCCCAGCACCTGTAGCGTAGGGAACGGCTGATACCTGAGTGGTAGCGCGTGTACGCCTTGCCGCGCGATAGTGGGCGGCTCTTCGGAACCAGGCTACTCCGCTGAACCAGCCACTCCACGAACCAAGGACCGGCCAATGTGCCACCTGGCCGGTCCTTGTCAAGGCGGAGAGGGCGGGATTCGAACCCGCGGAGGCTCTCACCTCTCCGGTTTTCAAGACCGGCGCAATCGGCCGCTCTGCCACCTCTCCGCTACAGATGATACCGCATCGATCCGGTGCCATTCCCGTGCTGGCGGACATTGGCCGATCGCGATTCCGTCTGCTAGACTCAACCGTGCCGCTGGGGAGATGGCCGAGTGGTTGAAGGCGCGCGCCTGCTAAGCGTGTATGGGAGTAATGCTCCCATCGAGGGTTCGAATCCCTCTCTCTCCGCCCCAACGATTGGATTACGCATCCGATCGTCCTTGTGAATCACCAAACAACACGGGTATACTCGCCCGTGGCATGCGCCTGTAGCTCAGGGGATAGAGCGTTGGGTTGCGGACCCAAAGGCCGCAGGTTCGAATCCTGCCAGGCGTACCGATGAAAGCCGCCCCTCACGGGCGGCTTTTTGCTTGCCATTGCGAATGCATCGCGGTCCGGGTTTTGGTACAATCTCCGGCGGAGAGGTGTCCGAGCGGTTTAAGGTGCTGCTCTCGAAAAGCAGTGTGGTGATGAGCCACCGCGGGTTCGAATCCCGCCCTCTCCGCCGCCGGGGGGACCCGCCATTTGGAAGGGTCGCATAGTTGGCCTAGTGCGCGCGCCTGGAAAGCGCGTATCCGGTAACACGGATCGCGGGTTCGAATCCCGCCCCTTCCGCTGCCTGCCTCCGTTGGCCTGGTGCCCCGGAGGCATTTTGGTGTCAGGTCACCCGCACCAGGTCCGGCCACCGAGCCTGGACACCTTCTCGTGTTGGAATCGCTGTTTGCGCTCCCGGCGTCGTCACGGAAAGCGCGCTCGCATGCACGGCGTAAACCAACGCGTCATGCATCGACGAGCCCAACGAGAGTTCCGCCACCAGCGCACCGGCGAAAGTATCCCCGGCGCCAGTCGTGTCCACTGCCGTCACCGGCGGCGGCGTCACCTGAATCACCTGGTCACCATCCGAAAGGACCGCCCCGGCCTCGCCCAGCGTCAACACAACCGTCCGGATCCCCCGCTCGTGCAACTGGCTCGCGACAGCTACTGGATCGGTGATTCCCGCTCGTCCAAGAAGGGCACCCGCTTCGATCTGGTTCACGATCAGGACATCCACGGATTCCAGGAAGTCCGCGCTTCCTGACAATTCCGGAGCAGCGTTGAACACGATCTGGGTGCCGTTTGCTCGTGCCAGGGCGAACAGTTCCCGCAGGACAGGGTGGGGCAGCTCGTTGGTCGCAAGCAACCAGCACGGTGTTGCCTCCTGGAATGCCGATCGCGCCTGCTCGACCGTGACCGACTCCGTGGCGCCCGGCACGCACACGATCCTGTTCTCCCCGCCTGTCTCAACGAAAATGAGGGCTACTCCGGACGGGAGGTCCCGGCTGACGTGAACGCACGTCGTTTCGACACCGTCACGCACCAGGTCGTTCAGTCTCGCCCGACCAAAGTCATCATCGCCAACTGCTCCGATCAGCGAGACGGTTGCACCCGACCGCGCTGCCGCAACCGCCTGGTTGGCGGCCTTGCCACCGCCATGGATCGAGAAGCCGGTGCCGTTCAGCGTTTCCCCAGCTACCGGTGCACGCTCGATCGTGGCGACGAGATCGGTGTTGATCGCACCTGCAACGAGGATGCCGGAACAACCATTCCCTGCCAATGAACCCACCCTTCCCTGCCTACCGGCGCCGAACCAGGAGTCGCGGCAACGAACGACGAATCGAATCCCACGCATCCTGCGCGACCTGAAGGCTGGACCCTCGTCCCTGGTCCGGACCATAGGTGTCTACCTCGTAGGTGCGAACGATTCGCCAAACATCGTCCTGCGCCTGCGGTAACCGTTCCGCCAGCGCCTGCCCGTACTCTCCGGGTGTGCCGGAGGTACGCTGATGGACGCCCAGCCACCCGCCAATCCGCCTGATCCTGCCGTAGAGCGCGGCCGATGGGGCGAGGTGCCGCAGCGGAACCGACCAGGCAAACCAACCCACAACCGAGACCATCACGACAGCCGCGACTGCCGCCGCTGCAAGCAGGAGCCATTTCGAGTTCCCGCCTTCGTCTGTCACGGTTGGCACGGGAGGCGTCGTTTCGTCGCCAGGAGGAACAACCTGCTCCGGGCTCGCTTCCGGTACATCAGCTGCCGGCTCTACCGGTTCGGTTGTGGGCGATGGCGAAAGTTCCTGCTCGGGCTGGTCGCTGGAAAAGCCGTCTGCCTCAATGACCGATTGCGAACTCGTGGGCTCGAACGGGATCCAGCCGTATCCAGGCAGGAACACCTCGGTCCAGGCGTGAGCGTTCTGTTGCTCGTAGAGAAACCCACCAGCTGACTCATCGTAAGAGCCGGGGAAGAACCCCACCGATACTCGCGCGGGAATACCGACTGACCGGAGCATGACCGCCATCGCGGTCGCGGAGTATTCGCAGTAACCTCGCATACGCTCGAACAGGAGATAGTCGACGATGTCGACACCGGCTGGTGGTTCCGTCACCGACTCGTCGTACACGATGTTGGTCCGGAGAAATGTCTCGATAGCCTTCGCCATGTCGTAGGCGTTGTCGAGACCCGCCACGATGTCCTCGACCCTGTCGACCGTGCGGGCCGTGATGGTGTCCGGAAGTTGCAGATAACGCTGGACCACCCAGTCAGGATAGTCGGTCCCTGCGTTCTGAAGGTCCTCGACGGTCGCGACGGACGGCCGCGACGTCACGGTGTAGCGCTCGCCACCCTCGCTCGCCGTACGAAAGAACACCGCTTCCACATCGTCGTAAACCGGCACCTGCCCCGTTACGGCTATCGACAGGAAGTTGCCATCCGCGTCAGCCGTCCACGTCACCTCGAGGAATCGTCGCGAAAGTTGCTCGCGCTCGCTGTCGATCGCGTCCTGCAAACCGGAATCGGACGCAGCCGGCCCCCCCTCGCCGGGATCGCCGGTCAGTTCCGCCGCCAGCAGCAGCTGGATCAACCGCAGGACGTCCCGGGGCGCCTGGGCCAGGCTGCCGTCATCCACCGAGAACACGACGCCCTCGTACTGGATCCACGACATGCGTACCGAGTTGGCAACGCTGCTCGCCTGGTAGGTATCCACCGTCAGCATCCTGCCATCGAGCGGCGCCAGCGGCAGGATGTCGACGGTCGAGGTTGCGCGAGACGCCGTCACGTCCTCGCTCAATGGGACGGACTGGCTCGGCGCAAATGTCATTTCCGGTGCATACCGCCGTCCGTCCGACCCGGCAGGGTTGAACGTCTCCTCGGTGGTGGTGGTCCAACCACGGCCGGTGTAGCTGTCGTAATGCTGGGCCGTCAGGTAGGGGGCGGTATCGGCAAAGACAACGACCTGCGGCTCGCTCGTCAGGTTCAGTGGGCCGCCAACGGCAAACGACTCGCCAAACGACGTGAAACTGCCGCCAGGAACCGTCGTTTCATCGCCGCTCGTGCCGATGTCGCCGACGAACTGCGACATCGACTGCTGCGCCGACTCGATTCGCTGCGTCAGGTCGTCGACCAGTGGTTGGAGCGACCGTTGCGACAGCGCATCGGGTGAACGCCACCCAACGCCGCTCGCCACCAGGGAGACTACGACACCGATCACCAGGAACCTGCTGGCAAGCCCGCCTGGTCCTCCGAGCCCGTGCCATCGCCACTCGCGCTGCCTGGCTGTCAGGCTGACCCTGGCAAGCAGGATGATCGCCAGGCCCACATAGACGGCGAGGAGTCCGGACCCTGGCTCGCCGGCTGTTCCGAGGTTCACCAGTATCAGGAACCCCGGGAGCACGAGAGCAACGAAGGTCCATCCACGGCGAAACAACGACCAGGCCGCCAGGTAGCCAACCAGCCAAACGGTCATTCCGATAAGCAATGTGACAAGGTAGCTGGTTGTATGCTCGGGTACCGTCCGGCCGATGTACCAGTCGATAGCCTGCTGGCCAAGCGCCCGAGGGCGGGAACGCAGGTTTGGCCCAAGGGAGGTCGCTGCAACCAGCACCACCAGCGTCACGAACGCAAACCCGATGAAGATCGTCACGGCATGGGAGAGTGCATCGTCGACAGCCAGTTTCGCCACCACACTTCCGAACGCCGTCGCCAAAGTCGCGACCAGCACCATCGGAATCGTGATCAGGCTCCAGTCGGATCGGTCGATGCACAGACCGGCGACCGCCATCATCGCGGTCAGCAACACGACCGACACCGCGCCTTCCGGGAACATCGGCCGGGAGATCAGGAGGCGAGGCGGAGGGGAGTGGGGGGGAGCGCTCGGTTGCATCATCGCACCAGTCTACGCCACCTGCTGCGCACCGGTTTCAGTGGGGTAGAAGCCTGTGCCCGGCACAACCTCCGCCACCTGGACCCGGGCTTCCAGCAATCGGGACTTGAGGTGATAGAGGTGAGGTCCCTCCAGATCGCGCGCGTCACCGACGAGCACCGCCGTCACCGGGACCTGGCGCATCGCCAGCGCCTGCGCGGCCGGCACCCAGTCATCATCCTGGCGCGTGGTTACCACAACTACACCGCTGTTACGGGTAAACCGCCGCGAGTCGGCGGATATCGCCTCGGTGAGCGTTCGGTTGCCGAACCTGGTCGCCACCGCCAGGACCTCAAAGATGCGGAACCACTGCCGTTGCGAACTGTCAGGCTCGATCCTGATCGGCATGGACCGATTGATGATGAGGCCGACGCGCCGGCCCTGTCCGAGCGCAACTTCCGCCAGGGAGCCAGCAACCGCAATGGCGTACTCGATCGACTCGTCGGACGAAGCCAAACCCTCCTGTTGGCGATTCTCATCGATACCTGGCTCATCGTCGCGCATGTCGAGCACGATCCAGATATCCGACGACGGATCCGGGTCGAATTCCTTCACCATCATTCGCCCAAGCCGCGCGGTCGCGCTCCAGGCGATGCGATTGAGTGGGTCGCCAGTCGCATATTCGCGAACTCCGGAAATGGTGTGGGCAGCGTGGAATCCCCTGACGTTCGCCGATGCCCCGCCAACCATGTTCGCCACCGGCATTGGAATCTGCGACACATCAACCCGTGGTGGATAGACCACCAGTTCGTGCGTGGCGTCGATGGTTTTCACCGACCGGAACAGGCCGAGGGGATCGCCGGAGATCAGTGTCACCGGCCCGAGGCGGAATCGCCCCCGCCTCGTACATTGCCCACTGGTCGTCCACAGTGCCTCCCCGTGGCCACCAAGATGGACCACTTGCCCGGCCCGGTAGCCGGGTAGCGACGACATGTCGCGAACCTCGACCCAAAGCTTGGGCAGCAGCGCGTGATTCTTGAGCGTGAACGACTCGGCGATCCACTCACCGGCACGCACCCGATCGAGCGATAACGCACGGCGAAGACCAAGACGCTGCAGGCTGAGTTTGTTCCAGATCCAGGAGATGAGTAGAACGACCAGAAGCGTCACGATCAGGCGGTCCGGCAACGACCAGTCATTCGCAACCGCGATCGCGAACAATACCAGCACGACCAGACCAAGCTTGAATGCGCCCATCGATCAGGTACGCGCCAGCTGGCGAGGAACGGTGGAGGTCGCCCGTTGCACTGGCGTCGCTCCCGGCACCGGCAGACTGTCAAGCAGGTCACGCACGACCTGGCGGCTGTCCACCGCCCGCATCCGTGCCGCCGGGCTGACGATAATGCGATGCGCCAGGGTCGGTTCCGCGAGTTGCTTGACATCGTCCGGAGTCACGAATTCGCGCCCACGGATTCCGGCCCAGGCACGCGACGCGTTGAACAGCGCCAGCGAACCACGCGGGCTCGCACCGAGGAACACGTCGTCATGCCGTCTCGTCGCTTCGACCAGTGACACGATGTACTCGCGCACGGCGCCTGCGACATGGACTGTCTTGACACCTTCCTGCGCCGCCACGAGATCGGTGACCGAGACGACCTGCTCGAGACTGTCCAATGGATGCCGGACATGCTGTCGATCGAGCATTTCGAGTTCCCCCTGGCGCCCAGGATACCCGAGAGAGATTCGTAACAGGAAACGATCCAGCTGGGCTTCAGGAAGGGGAAATGTCCCCTCGTAGTCGATGGGATTCTCGGTTGCCAGCACCACGAACGGATTCGGGAGCGCGTGGGTTACGCCATCGATGGTGACCTGGGCTTCTTCCATCGCTTCCAGGAGCGCTGACTGCGTTTTCGGCGTGGCGCGATTGATCTCGTCGGCAAGCACCAGTTGCGCCACGATCGGACCAGGACGGAACTCGAACGTGCCTCGCTGCTGGTTGAACACGTTCACGCCGGTGACATCACTCGGCAGCAGGTCGGGGGTGAACTGGATGCGCTTGAACGAACTGCCGATGCTCCGGGCAACAGCCTTCGTCAGCACGGTCTTGCCAACGCCAGGCACATCCTCGATCAGGACATGTCCGCGGCAAAGCAGCGCCACCAGGACAAGCTCCACTTCGCGGCGCTTGCCAATCACCACCCGCTCGATGTTATCGGTGGTGGTCTGTACGAGTTGCCGGATATGGTCGGAGTCCATGCGGCCGCGCGTCTCCCCTCCAGGGATGTGATTCCGGGTCGAAGTCGAGCCTGTGTACCAGCCGGTACCGGGGTCCCCGCTCACCTTGGCAAGCAAAGTATAGACGGCGATTCCGGCTGGCCAGGCAGGGCCCATATACTGGACTCACTGGAACGGTCACGCTTGAGGAGCGCTTCGTGTCGATACCTGCTACTGAAACTCGCGAGTCGGTCGTCCTCGTCGATGGGTTCGGACTCATTTTCCGCGCCTACTTCGCCCTGCCGCCGACCATGTCCACGACCAATGGCGAGCAAACGAACGCCGTTTACGGATTCGCGTCGATGCTGCTCGATGTGCTTCGGCTCCGCCGCCCGACCTACGCGGTGATCGCCCTCGAAGGCGGCCATACATTTCGCCATGAACTGTACGCGGATTACAAGGGCACCAGGAACGAGACTCCACCCGACCTGATCGAACAGATCGGGCGGGTGCAGCAGCTCATCGCGACGCTGGGCATTCCGGTGAAGCAGCGAGACCGGTACGAAGCGGACGACATCATCGGCAGCCTCTCGCGCACGCTTGCCGACGATGGATACGATGTCATCATCGTCACCGGCGATTCCGACCTGCTCCAACTGGTCGACGACCATATCCTGGTTGTGTTGCCTGGGACGAAACGATTCGGGGATGTCCGGGAGTACGACACTGCGGCGGTGATCGAACGGTATGGCTTCAACCCGGAATACGTGCCCGACTACAAGGCGCTGGTCGGCGACACCTCCGACAACATTCCTGGCGTGCCTGGAATTGGCGACAAAACGGCAAAAGCCCTGATTGCAGCCTATGGTCCGATCGAACAGATCCTCGCCCACCGTGACGATATCACCCCAACGCGCGCGCGCAACGCATTGATCGAACATGGGGACAACGCCCCGTCGAGCAAGCGATTGGCAACCATCGTCCGCGATCTCGACATCGATCTCGACCTCGAAGAGGCGCGTGTGGGCCGGTATGACCGAGAGGAGGTCGCGGAACTGTTCCGCGAACTCGAGTTCCGGTCGTTCCTGGCGAAACTGCCGGACCCGATCGGGGCATCGACCATCGAGGCGCCGGTCGTTCCCGTTGTCGTACGGGAGACCTCTCGAACGGTCGTCGACACCGCGGAAAAGCTCGATCGGCTGGTCGCGCGCATTCGCGAGACGGGCGAAATTGCGCTCGACGTCGAAACCACCTCCACCGATCCGATGCAGGCCGCGCTCGTCGGCATCGCCATTGCCGTCACTGCCGAAGAGTCGTACTACGTGCCGGTCGGGCATGACGAGGGAACCCAGCTGCCGCTCGACATCGTGCGGTCATCTCTCGATCCGGCAATCACCGATGGCGCGGTATCGCTCTACACCCACCACGGCAAGTACGACCTGCAGGTCCTAGCGCGGCACGGATACACCGAGCGTCCCATCACCTTCGACACGATGATTGCTGCCTACCTCGTGGGTGAATCGTCGATCCGGCTCAAGGACCTTGCCTTTACCCGTCTCGGCATCGAAATGACCGAGATCACCGAATTGATCGGTACGGGTCGTAGCCAGGTCACGATGGACACGGTTGCGATCGACCTCGCTGCGCCGTACGCCTGCGGGGATGTCGAGGCGACGTTCGGTCTTGTCGCGCCGTTGCGGGCAACGGTCATCGATCGGGACCAGCTCGCCCTGATGGCTGACCTCGAAGTGCCACTGATTCCGGTCCTCATGCACATGGAGCGAACCGGAGTCGCGATCGACACCGATCTCCTCGCCGCATTCTCAGTCGAACTCGGCCAGCGGATCGAAACCATCAAGCTGGAGGTTAGCGAAATCGCTGGTGAGGCGATCAACCTCGGATCGAACAAGCAGCTCGCCACCCTCCTGTTCGATCGGCTCGAACTGTCATCCGGTCGCCGCACCAAAACCGGGCTCTCGGTCGACTCCGATGTGCTGGAAGCGATCCGCGACGACCATCCCATCGTGCCGCTGATCCTGGAGTACCGTACGCTGTCAAAGCTGAAATCGACCTACGTCGATGCGCTGCCACTCCAGGTCAACCCGGTGACCGGCCGCGTCCACACATCGTTCAACCAGACGATCGCCGCCACCGGCCGGCTGTCGTCCATCAATCCCAACCTGCAGAACATCCCCATCCGGACGGATATCGGAAGGCGCGTGCGCCAGGCATTCATTGCCGACCGCCGTCCCGGGTACGGGATCCACCCGGATCCGGTCTTGCTGGCCGCCGACTATTCGCAAATGGAACTGCGAATTCTGGCGCACATGTCCGAGGAACCGTTCCTGATCGACGCTTTCAATACCGGAACCGACATCCACCGGGCAACTGCCGCACTGGTCAACGGTATCGATCCTTCGGCAGTCACGCCCGACCAGCGCCGGATCGCCAAAACCGTGAACTTCGGCATCCTGTACGGGATGCAGGCGTTCGGACTCTCGCGCGATACCGGGATGCCACGCGCCGATGCACAGGCTTTCATCACCGCCTACTGGGAACGCTTGCCGAAGGTGAAGGAGTTCTTCGATCGCGTGATCGAGCAAGGACTGGTTAACGGCTACGTCAGCACGATCCGGGGACGCCGCCGCTACCTTCCCGATCTCACCTCGTCGAACGGCGCGCGGCGTCAGGGCGCCCAGCGCATGGCCATGAATATGCCGATCCAGGGCACCCAAGCCGACATCATCAAGCAGGCGATGATCAACCTCGATCTGCGCATACGGGAAGCATCGTTGCCAGCCACGATCATCCTGCAGGTTCACGACGAACTGGTGCTGGAGGTAGCGGGTTCGGTGATCTCCCGCGCTGCCAATCTGGTTCGCGAGGTCATGGAGAACGCGTTCGAGTTGAGTGTGCCAACCATCGTCGAAATCCGCTCGGGCTCCAATTGGGAGGAAATGCAGCCGCTCATGGCCTGAGCTTGCTCCGTGGCAACGTTCGCGCCGCAGCGATCCACCGGTCCGGATGCTTCGGACAACTACGGTTGAGACTAGTGCCGCACAGCGCGTACAATTCAGGGTATACCGCCTCCTGGGCGGTATTTGGTGTGTTCCCATTCATACTTCGGAGTCCAGTACGCATGCCAACCTACGGATATCGATGCGATTCGTGCGGACATGCCTTCGACGCCGTCCAGAAGTTCAGCGATGACCCGATCAAGGCCTGCCCGGAGTGTGGCCAGCAAGTCCGCCGGGTGTTTCATCCGGTCGGCATCGTCTTCAAGGGTTCCGGCTGGTACATCAACGACAGTCGCGGCGGAGACAAGCCGGGGAACGAACCGAAGAAGTCGGCAACTGATAGCGCCAAGCCCGCGGAAAGCGCCTCCACCGACAAACCTGCGGCGGAGGCGGCACCCTCGACAACGCCGGCAGCCGCTCCTGCTCCGGCATCAGCAGATTAGGGCGTTCATGATCATCCTTCCGGTTCCTGCGAACGCTGTTCCGGGCACGAGACGTGCATTTGGCCATTTGCGCGCAGATGTCGCCTGCTCGTGTATTGGCGGGTAGGGACCACCCTGCCCCTGTACATGCCGGTGCACTGGCCAGGTGGCAGTGCCTGCCGCGGAGCCGTCAGTGAACCTGGGTCGCCGGTCTCACGGCCGGCGCAGGCCGCACAACCAGAATGAGGATGACCACACCATGTCACGTGATACGGCCGAAACCGCCGAACGCGATCAGCTCCTGATCTACAACACCCTGACCCGCCAGAAGGAGCCGTTTACCACGATCGAACCTGGCCGGGTCGGCATGTACGTCTGTGGTGTAACGGTCTACGACCACGCCCACATCGGTCACGGCATGGGTTCGGTGGTTTTCGATACGATCCGGCGCTACCTCCTGCACATCGGATACGATGTCCGGTACGCCCAGAATTTCACCGATATCGACGACAAGATCATCGATCGCGCCAATCGGGAAGATCTCGACCCGTTCGAACTTACCGAGCGGATGATCGCCGAGTGGAATGACGAAATCGGTTCGCTCAACATCCTGCCAGCAACCGTCACACCCCGCGCGACCCAGGAAATACCAGAGATCATCGCGATGATCGAAGGACTCATTTCGAATGGCCACGCCTACGTCGCCGGCGGAGACGTGTACTTCCGGGTCCGCTCGTTCCCGGAGTATGGAAAGCTCTCGGGACGCAATATCGACGATCTGGTCGCTGGCGCCCGGGTCGATGTCGTCGAATCCAAGCACGATCCGCTCGACTTCGCCCTCTGGAAAGCCGCAAAGGCGGGTGAGCCAGCCTGGGAGAGTCCCTGGGGTGCCGGCAGGCCAGGTTGGCACATCGAGTGCTCGGCCATGTGCACGCATCACCTGAACGGTATCGTCGACATTCACGGCGGTGGCCGGGACCTGATCTTTCCGCATCACGAGAACGAAATCGCCCAATCGGAAGCGTTCGCGGGCACGTCGCCGTTCGCACGCTACTGGCTGCACAACGGAATGCTCCGTCTCGATGGCGAGAAGATGTCCAAGTCGCTCGGCAACGTCGTCTGGTTGGGAGACCTCATCCGGCGGGGCCGGGCGATCGCATTCCGGCTCCAGGTCCTGCAAACGCACTACCGCTCGCCCTTGAACTTCACGGAGGCAGGGCTGGACGCGGCGGCAACGGGACTCGATCGACTGATTGCAGCGGCCAGGATCGACACGGTGCCCAATCCCGCTGCCATCTCGAGCGAACTCGCCGCGGAGCTTGCCGACCAGGCTTTGACTACCAGCCGGCGATTCCACGACGGCATGAACGATGACTTCGACACGCCGATCGCCATTGCTGCCCTCTTCGACCTGGCCAGGGCGATCAACCGGTATCGCGCGCAGGCTGGCGCCACGCCCGAGTTCCGCGATGCCCAACATACGCTGGCAAGCCTGGCGGATGTGCTCGGTCTCGACCTCTCCGAGCCGGACAATGTGGTGTCGGAAGACGCCACACCGTTTATCGAACTCCTGATCGCGATCCGGGCCGGACTCCGTGATGACCGACAGTGGGCGATGGCTGACCGGGTTCGCGACGGACTGGCCGAGCGCGGCATCGCCCTGGAAGACAACGCCTCCGGCACCTCCTGGAAACGTATTGACGCATGAGCAACCAACAACGCCGGCCTGGAGCCGGTCATCGAGACGATCGAAAACCCGACAATCGGTCGCAGCGCTCATCCAAAGGTGGGAACGATCAGGCAAAGTCGCGGACGGCTCCGGGCACGCACGCTGGAAAGCCTGGCCCAAAACCGAAGGGGACCAGTCACCGGCCCGCCAGTGACAGTCCACCGCGCGCGCGCCGTCAGGCGCCGCCATTCACCATCCGCGGTGAACTGCTGTTCGGACGTAACGCGATCCTTGAGTCCCTTCGTGCTGCACGCCGGGACGCCACCAGGCTCTGGGTTGCCGACGGCATGCGACAGGACCCACGAGTTGACGAAATCGTGGAACTAGCCCGGGCTGCCAACGTTCTGGTGGAGACAGTGCCGCGAACGATGCTCGACGACCAGCTTCCCGAAGTAAATCACCAGGGAGTCCTCCTCGAAACCGTCGCCTATCCGTATGCTGATTTGGCAGACGTGGTCGAGGCGGAAGGCACCGTGCTTGTGCTCGACCACCTCCAGGATCCGCAGAATGTCGGGACCCTCCTGCGTGCCGCGGATGCGGCCGGCGTTGCCGGCGTCGTGCTGCCGAGTGATCGGTCCGCCAGCATCACCCCGGCTGTTGTCAATGCCTCCGCGGGAGCGGTCGAACACCTTGCGATTGCCGGTGTACCCAACCTTGGCAACGCCATCGACAAGCTGGAAGCCAGTGGCCGCTGGATCCTTGGGCTGGATGGTGGGCCGGGTGCGAAGGATCTGTTCGCGACCGATATCCCGACGCCAGCAGTGCTGATCGTCGGTTCCGAGGGTTCTGGCATGAGCCAGGGCATACGCAAGCGCTGCCAACTCCTGATTTCGATTCCGATGGCTGGCAAGGTTGAGTCGCTCAACGCCGCAACCGCTGGCTCGATTGCGCTCTACGATCTCGTGCGCCGCGAGACTTCCTCCTGAACTCCGGTCGCTGATCGAATGCCCATTGAGGAAGGGAGAGGGTGATTTCCCTCTCCCTTCCTCATGGCACCTTTATGCAGCGCCGTTGCGTTGACGCCATGTCACAGCCAATGCTAGAGTGTACGTACACTATCGGCAGGCTGTGGACTGGCTGTTTTGCACGACGGAACTCAATGCCCGAGCCAACCAGACACAACTCGCTCCTGCCGGGGAATCAGGGGAACTGGCATGGCACTCCATCGGCATCACCACGAATCGGCCCTGGCCGGCCAGAATCCGGCGCGCAAGCTCGACCGGCGCACCCTGCTCAAGGCCACCGCGGCATTTCTCGCCACGGCGGCGGCGGTCGAGCTCCCTGAGACTCCCTCGAACGTCACCGCCCAGGACGCCAACACCGTCGCCGGTGAATGGACCCAACCTGAAACTAACGGGACCGGTTGGACAACCTTCGACGCGGAGTTCGCCTTCAATGCCATCGCCCCGCACTGGCCGGGTGATCCCGGCTTCGACGCCGCGGTCGAATTGCAGTTGAGTGCTGATGGCATGACCTGGACGGATTCCGTCACGGTGGGACCCGCCCACACCGATGCTGGCCCCGTCGACAGGGATGGCCGTACGTTTTGCGACCTGCTGTTCGCAGAACTCGCAACCTCAGTCCGGTACCGAACCGTCGACACGGAAGGAAACGCTGTCGCCATTCCGGGACTGACGTTCACCTACATCGATGCGCGCAATGGGCCAACCATCGACGACGTCATGTCAACATCGATCAACGCCAAGGCCGGACCCCGAATCCTGAGCGGGTCGCAGTCGACCCTCCGCCCGCCAATGATCTCCAGACGCGAATGGGGAGCCGAGCGTGCGTATGGTGGGGCCGACAAGGGCACGATCTGGTGGACGCCTGCATACCAGCGCGTTCGGCACGTCATCATCCATCATTCAGTCACGCCGCAATTCCGCGACCCGTTGGTCGAAATCCGGTCGATCCACTACTACCACACGGTCACTCGGGGCTGGGGCGACATTGGGTACAACTACCTCGTCGACTTCATGGGGAACGTGTACGAAGGTCGGGCCGGCGGTGAGAACGTGGTCGGCGGACACGCCTTCCAGTACGCGCATGGGTCAGCGGGCATCTGCACCATGGGCAATTACGGGAGCGCGGACGCCACACCGGAAGCGATCGCTGGGCTCACCTGGATCAGCGCCTGGGCCGCCCGCAATCTCGACCCGCTCGGTCGCTCCGACTTTCACGAAACACCGAATTTGCCGACGATCTGCGGTCATCGCGATGTCGTCGAAAGCACATGTCCGGGTGACGGATTGTATGCCGATTTACCGACCGTCAGGGGCGCCGTCTCCGATGTCCTGAATGGGGTGCGCCGGGTTCTCCAGGACCCTGCCTACAGCCCTGGTCAAACCGTCCAGGTCACCGTGAATGGCGCGAACATGCGCGCGAAGCCGGGCACTGGGCAGTCGGTGGTGAACACCCTTGCCCGTGGTACTGTCATGCACATCAGCGATGGCCCGACAACCACCAATGGGTATACCTGGTACGAGCTCACGGGCCGTCGCGGCACAGGTTGGGTGGCATCGACCATGTTCGCGTCGAGCAATGCCGAACCTCCAACCGGCAAATACAACATCGGAAACACGCTTGAGGTCGACACCGACTACCTGAACATCCGGACCGAACCGTCAATCCGGGCCAGCGCCGTCGCCACGATACCGTTGGCGACCCGCGGCACGGTGATCGATGGCCCAAGACCGGCTGGCGGATTCCGCTGGTACCGTCTGGAGACCCCCTACGGCCGTGGCTGGGCAGTCGAGCAGTACCTCGTCATACCCGGCCAGGCAAAGCCGCGGTCGCGTTTTGTGGTTGGGGATTTCGTCGCCGTCGCCGATCGCGACGGGCTCCGCATGAGAAGCGGTGCGGGTACAAGCAATAGCCTCGTTCGTTCGCTCCCGTATGGCACCCGCGGTACGGTGGTGGGTAGCGGCAAGGTCGTCGGTGGACTGACCTGGCTCCAGGTCACCACCACACTCGGCTCAGGATGGGTAGCCGAGAAATACCTGACATCAGCAGCGTCGGGCCCGATCACATCAGCAAGGTTCGAGCGCGGCGACCGGGTTCGGATCGACACTGATTCCGTGAACCTGAGACAAGGGCCTGGCACCAGCCAGGCAGTCATCCGGACACTCGGAAACGGCATTACCGGAACCGTGGTCGATCCGTCATCCTCGGCCAACGGCATGTGGTGGGCGAGGATTCAGACCGATTACGGCACGGGGTGGATTGCCGAAGCGTTTCTTGCCGAACGTTCCAGCGAGTCCTCCCGGACGTTCTCCATCGGCGACGCAATCGCTGTCGACACCGACGCCGTGAAGCTACGGACCTCCGCCGGAACGACGGCACGCGTCGTAACCATCCTCAGGAACGGCGCCGAGGGCAGGATCGTCGCCGGACCACAATCGGCAGATGGCTACACCTGGTACAAGCTCGAAACGTCCAGCAACAGTGGCTGGGCAGCCTCGAACTATCTTGCCCGCCGCTCCTCAGCATCAGGTAGTTCAACCGGGATTGGGGTTGGGGATCTCGTCTCCGTCGATACGGACGCAATCCGGTTGCGGGAACGCGCCGGCCTGAATGGAACCTGGCTGGCCACGCTCTATTCCGGGGAGTCGGCGCTGGTCACCGGCGCGGCGACGATTGCGGATGGGTACACCTGGGTCAAGTTGCGATCGGGCACAAGGGAAGGCTGGGGCGTGACCTCCTACCTGAAGCGCGAGGGGAAAGCCAGCCTGTCAGCAGGTCAAACGGCACGCGTGATCGAAGGTGAACTCAACCTGCGCTCCGCCGCCGGCACGAGCAGTTCAATTGTTGCGGTGCTGCCGGATGGCGCGTACGTCAACGTCACGGGCAATCCGCAAGTCTCCGGCAGGATCACATGGGTACGTGTTTCGTCATCTCGATATGGCAGCGGCTGGTGCGCGGTTGACTATCTGATCCGGACCTGACCGGCGGTTGCGCCAGCACGCCATTGCGCCGTAAAATGCACGCTGACGTATGGATCGACCGCATCAGGTGTCCACAAGCGATGCCCCGGTGCTGGTCTTTTGTGCTGAACACGACCTGGTTACAGGAGCGTCGGAAGGTTTCAAGGAATGAAAATCGTTCTTCGGCAGGATGTGCCCAAGGTTGGTGACGCCGGCACAATCCAGACAGTGTCGAATGGGTATGCCCGCAACTACCTGATTCCACAGGGACTGGCCGTGGTGGCGACCGATGGCGAAATCAAGACCGCCAACCACAACCTCGCCGTCAAGGACCGCAAGATCGCCCGCCAGGAAGAGGCCCAACGGGCACTCGGCGAGAAGATCAGCGGCAAGGTCCTCACCTTCGTGCGACGCGCCGGTGACCAGGGCCGGCTCTACGGTTCGGTAACAGCCAACGAGGTTGCAACCGAGTTGACCGCGCTCGTCGGCGAAGACATCGACCGCCGCCGGATCGTGCTCGACGAGCCACTTCGCACCGTCGGTTCCCATACGGTTACGGTTCACCTCGTGGGACGCCTGCGTCCGCAGGTGACGGTCGTGATCGAAGCAGAGGCCACCGAAGAGGCAGAGGAAACCGACGACGAACCGGCCACCGACGAAGTAGCCGAGTAGTTCTGGTCAACACAACCCGCACGGCATCGTTCAACCTCCCTGGCCCGACAACGGGGTGGTCACCGCTTCCGGTTTGCCACTTCAGGACCTGCCAGGATGGATGATCGCCTCCCCCCGCACAATCTGGAAGCCGAGCAGTCCGTGCTCGGCAGCCTGCTCATCGACCGCGACGCGATCATTCGCGTCGCGTCGTACGTGCGCGCCGAAGATTTCTACATTGCTGCAAATGCCACGATCTACCAGGCGATCCTCGACCTCTACAACCGTCGTGAGCCAACCGACTTCCTCACCCTCTCCGACGAACTGGAACGCCGGGGGACGATCGATGAAGTCGGCGGTATCGGCTATCTCTCATCCCTGCTCAACGTCGTTCCGACAGCGGTCCACGTCGAGTATTACGGACGAATCGTCGAGCGGACATCGACCCTCCGCCGCCTGATCGACGCAGGCACCCAGATCGTCGGCATTGGCTTCCAGGAACGTCTGGAGGCGGAAGACGCGCTGGATTCCGCCGAACAGGCGCTGTTCAGCGTTTCGCAGCGCCGTCAGACCAAGGACTTCCAGTCGATCTCGGATGTCCTCGACCGATTTTTCGACCAGCTCGATTACCTCCAGCAGAATCGCGGCGATGTCGTTGGCGTCCCGACCGGTTTTTCCGACCTCGACAAACTCACCGGTGGGTTGCAGCGCTCCGACCTGATCATTCTTGCGGCCCGGCCATCGGTCGGGAAATCGGCATTCGCGTTGGGTATGGCCTACGGCGCAGCCGTCCAGCACAAAAAGAAGGTCGGGATATTCACCCTCGAAATGTCCGCGGAGCAGCTCGTGCAACGGCTCCTGTCCACGGAAACCGGTGTCGATTCGCACCGGCTCCGGTTGGGAAACATCGACGACAGCGAGTGGGACCGGATTTCCCGAGCCTTTGGCAGGCTGGCCGAGGCGGAAATCTTTATCGACGACTCCGCCAACGCCTCAATCATGGATGTCAGATCCAAGGCTCGCCGGCTCCAGGCCGAACACGGGGTCGACCTGATCATCATCGATTACCTCCAGTTGATGAGCGGACGCCGAACCGATAACCGGGTTCAGGAGATTTCCGAAATCTCCCGTGGCCTGAAGGGCATTGCCCGCGAGTTGAATGTGCCGGTCGTCGCCCTCTCCCAGCTTTCCCGGGCGGTCGAAACCCGGGCCGACCACCGTCCGATGCTCTCCGACCTTCGGGAGTCGGGATCGATCGAGCAGGACGCCGACATCGTGATGTTCATCTATCGCGAAGACCGCTACGACGAGAACTCTGAACGAAAGGGGATCGCGGAAATCATCGTTGCCAAGCACCGCAACGGCCCCGTCGACAGCGTGCACCTGCGCTTTTTCGAGCGAACAGCCCGTTATGCCGACCTCGAACTCTACCGGGAACCGGACGCGTAATGCCTGGTCGCGGCACCCCCGAACGGGTGGAGGCGATTGGTGGCGTGCTGCTCGATGCCAATCTCACTGTCCCCGTTCCCCTCGCCTTTCTCTCCGAGATCGCACCGGCCATCTCCTCGATTGAGGAGCTCCAGGTGATGCTGGCGGTGTTTCGACTGACCGCGACCAACGACGGCATGTGGGATCCGATTTCTGACAAGGCGATCGTGAGGGACCGCCTCCTGCGATCTTCCCTCCGGGTCGAGGGAAGTGCGCGTGCCCCGGACGCCCGCATCTCCCGTGGTATCGAATTGTCGCTTGCCCGGGGAACGTTGATTCGCGTCGTTGCAACCCAGGGACGCAAGCAGACCACCTGGTACTACCTGAATACACCGGAGAATCGAGCCACGGTTCGGCTCATGGAATCCGGGCAATTGCCAGCGCCGAGGTCGCTCTGGCCAGACGACGAACCGCCATCGGTAGCCATCGACCGACCGAACGCGTTTCGTCTCTACGAACAAAACATCGGGCCACTGACACCGCTGATCGCCGACCAGATCGCCCGCGCCATCGAACGCTACCCGGATGACTGGATCGAGGACGCGATCTCGGAGGCAGTGGCCTATAATAGGCGAAGTTGGCGTTATGTCGCGCGAATCCTCGAGAACTGGCAAGCAGAGGGTCGCCGTGACATCGAGCCTTGAATTGTCGGTCGTCGAGCACGCATGCCTCACCAACAGGATCTGTCAGCATGAAACGAATCGGCGACGTCGCTCGCGATCTTCCCATCCGCCCTCCCTCCGCACCAGCCGGGATCGTCATCAGCAGCCGGGAGTCCGTGAAGTGCCCCATCTGCAAGGACGCCGGCTACCTGCGCGGTGACTTTCCGGTCGGTCACCCCATGTTCGGGCGCATCGTCCCCTGCCAGTGCAAGCAGCGGGAGATCGACGAACGCCAGGCTGAAGATCTCCGCAAACTATCCAACCTGGATACCTTCGCCAACCACGCCTTCGAGGATTTCGATACTGGGATCGATGGTGTCCAGGAAGCCTACAACGCCGCGTACCGGTTTGCGCTCGAGCCCGGCCATCGCTGGCTCTTCCTGTATGGCCCCTGTGGAACAGGGAAGACGCACCTAGCGGTCGCCATCGCCGCCTATGCCATGCAGCGTCACCAGATGAGTGTGTATTTTGCCGCCGTCCCCGATCTCCTCGATCACCTGCGGGCGACGTTCGATCCCGCCTCAGGGTCCGCCTACGATGACCGGTTCACGACCATCAGGAATGCGCAATTACTGGTGCTGGATGACCTTGGCACCGAGAACGCAACACCGTGGGCGCGCGAGAAGCTGTACCAGATCATCAACCATCGGTATATCGAGCAATTGCCAACGGTCGTCACTTCCAATGTGGATCAGCGGAAGGTTGACGAGCGAATCATGTCGAGAATCCTCGATCACCGGCTGACGGAGTATATTGTGATGGATGCCGAAGACTACCGGCGTCCCGGAATGGCGCGAACTGTCCGGCGTGGAGGCCGTCGCGCTTGACACGGTCGCCTGTCAGGCATCATCCTCGAAAGACCAACCCCATCGTATCAGGGCAGACGACAACCAGAACCGCGACGGCAACGGTGCAATCGTGAATCCGCTTGACGACACCACGGCAGCGATCCTGCCGGTACATCCAATCCAGGGCAGTTGGATACCCGGGACACATCAGCACCGGGAGCCGGATGCGCGGGTGCGCTGCCTGGCCGGTATCGTCACGCCATGAGCAACCTGGCACAGCTCTTCGACCGGCTGATGGCGCCCCGTGCCCTCCTCGATGTCCTCGTCGTGACATTCATCATTTACTGGCTGCTCTGGGTTGCCCAGGGGACCCGCGCGCTGACCCTGATCCGCGGTATCGTCACCTTGTTCGCCGCCCTGTTCCTGATCGCCTGGGCGCTCGAACTCGATACGCTGAATTGGTTGCTCAGGACGATCTGGCCGGCATTGCTCATTGCGATCCCGGTGATCTTCCAACCGGAACTCCGTCGCGCCTTCGAACAGCTCGGCCACACCGGCTCCTGGCTGCGAAACCCGTTTCCCAGCAATCAGCACGCCATGGCGACCGACCGAGCCGTCGACGAGATCGTTCGCGCCGCCAGCCAACTCTCTCGTCTCCGGTATGGCGCGTTGGTGGTCATCGAGCGAGAAACCGGATTGCAGGATTACGTCAGCAAGGGTGTCTCGCTTGACGCCGAAATTTCGCGGCAATTGCTGATCAACATCTTCTTTCCCAACTCCCCCCTTCACGATGCAGCAGTCATCATCCAGGGCGACCGCATCCTGGCGGCGAGTGTTGTGCTCCCGCTGACCGACAACATTTCGGCTTCCAGCCAGCTCGGGACCAGGCACCGCGCCGCCATCGGCGTCACCGAGGAATCCGATGCCCTCGCCGTCGTCGTGTCCGAAGAAACCGGCCAGATGTCTGTGGCGCATTCCGGACGCCTGATCCGAAATCTCGACCAGGATCGTCTCCGCCGCGTCCTGCGCACCTTGCTCCGAATCCAGAACCCGGAAACCACATCGCCAGGCGACGGCAACCGGTTCGCCTGGAGCTCCCTGTTCCACGCGAATGGATCGTCCAAACAGACGCCGGGCGCATCGGCTTCGCGTCCTTCCAGCCGCAGCACCCGAACGTGATCGCCGCCATGCTCACCCAGATCAAAGCCTCAGTCCAGACGTGGAAGTTCAAGCCGAACAGGACACAGATACTCCGGTTTGCGCTCTCGTTCGCCCTGGCCGTCCTGCTCTGGGGATGGGTCACGCAACTTCAGGATCCGTACCAGGAACGCGTATTCCAGGATCTTGCAATTGAATCCCCATCGCTTCCCAATGAGTTGACGATCATTTCAGCACTCCCCACGGCGACCGTCACCATCGAAGGTCCCGAATCGCGGGTCGGCTCGATCAACCGGCTCGATGTTCTGGTAACCATCGATACGAGCGATATATCCGGACCAGGGACCTACCAGGTCGACATCATGGCGAGTGCTCCCAATGTGAGCGAGATTTCGGTATCGCCGAAGGAGATTACCGTTCAGGTCGATCGCCGGGTATCGCGGATCTTCCCGCTCACAACGTCGGCCGCCGACGAAGCCGACGAACTGCGAGCGATCGAGTCCATCACGCCCGAAGTGTCGCAGGTAACGGTCACGGGACCGGAAAGCGTCGTCGCCCGGATTACCCAGGTTGTCTTGGCGGTTTCCCTTGAGCAGCAGGTCGACGACTTCGACACCGCCGTAACGCCGTACGCCGTCGACGCCACCGGCCAGCGGATCTCCGATGTCGAAATCCTGCCGCAGACCGTCAATACTCATGTGACGGTGGAGACTCGAGGCAAGGCCGTTTCCGTCATCCCCACCGTGACTGGCATCCCGGCCGATGGCTTCGCTGTCCAGCAACGCCGCACGATCCCGGACACGATCATCGTGGATGGTCCTGCGGACATCCTGGATGACCTGCTGTTCGTGGACACCGAACCCGTGGACATCACCGACGCCACCGAACCAGTGAGTGCACAGGTATCGGTAACCGGACTGCCAGACGGCGTCACCATCGTCGAACCCGCGTCCGGTGTGGTCGAGGTGCGCGTTGCGATCGAGGACACCACCGCATCCACCCAGCTGTTGAGTGACCTTCCCGTCGAGGTTGTGGGGCTTGGCAGCGGCCTTACCTCGCTGCTCGAACCAGCGGCGATTTCGATCCAGGTCAATGCACCACAGTCGCTCCTGCAGACGATGCAGCCTGAGGACATCAGTGTGTTCGTGGATGTGGATGGACTCGGACCAGGCACCTATGTCCTGGAGCCGATCGTGACAGTACCGCAGGGAGCGACCTGGGTCGGCAGCGATCCGGCAACCATCACCGTCAACATCAGCGTCGCAACCGGCTCCACGCCCGAGAATGCCCCACCAGCTGGGTCCCTACCTCCGATGAGCACGCCAGCGAACGCCGATGCCAATCGCGACCGACGTGGTTCCAGGCGGGGACAGAGATCCGCCAAGACCAATTGACTCGGCAGTGGTCATCCGGAACCGGAATTGTCCATCAGCTATTCCGTGGTTTCGGCCGACTCCGCGCTGGCGTTCCCGATCGCAAATTCCATCTCGTAGGCCAGCAGGATCGCTTCCGCCACTTCCTTCATCGACTTGCGGGCATCCATACTGGTCTTGCGAATGCGATGAAACGCTTCGCTTTCGCGAAGACCGTGCGTTTCCATCAGGACACCCTTGGCCCGCTCGATCAACTTGCGGGTTTCCAGGGCTTCCTTCAGGTCACCGACTTCGCGCTCAAGAGTCCGGAACTCGTCGAAGCGAGCTCGCGACAGCTCGATCACCGGCATCAACTCGGCTTCGCGGAACGGCTTTACCACGTAGCCGACGACACCGGCCTCGCGGGCGCGCTCTACCAGGCCCTGATCGGAATAGGCCGTGAGCAACACGACCGGCGCGATGCGATCGCGAGTGAGTTCCTCTGCAGCGGCAATGCCGTCGACATCCGGCATCTTGATATCCATGATGAGGAGATCAGGTCGAAGGCGGCGGGCCAGATCGACCGCCGAACGTCCATCACCGGCTTCGGCGATGACGTCGTACCCGATATGCGTGAGCATCTCCCGAAGATCGAGCCGGATCAGCGACTCGTCATCGGCGATGATAATGCGCCACCGGGTGGCGCTATCGTCAAGACGATTCATCGTGAGAATGCCCTCTGCACGTGTGGAGACGTAGCCGCACCAATGACGGCGGGAACGAGCCAGGGCGAATCTGAGGATGCAACTCCCGATCGCTCTTGCGATTTGGTCGGGGCGAGAGGATTCGAACCTCCGACCACCGGTACCCCATACCGGTGCGCTACCGGACTGCGCCACGCCCCGTGATTCGTTGCACTAGTGACAGAGTATACGGCAGCGGCACGGTCTCGAACAATCGTGCCGTGCCAGTGCAGGAGTGGCGCGTCGGCCAACTCCCGCACCGAACGGTAAACGCCCTACTTGACTTCGGCCTTGGCGCCAGCCTCTTCCAGCTTCGCCTTGGCGGCTTCCGCCTCCTCCTTGGCGACGCCTTCCTTGATGGCCTTCGGCGCGGAGTCGACCAGGTCCTTGGCCTCCTTGAGGCCGAGGCTGGTCAGTTCGCGGACTGCCTTGATGACCTGGATCTTGTTGGCGCCGATGTCGGTCAGCACCACATCGAACTCGGTCTTTTCCTCTTCCTCGACGGCAGCGGCAGCGCCACCACCCGCGGCGGCAACGCCAACCGCGACCGGCGCAGCGGCAGAGACACCCCAGCGCTCTTCGAGCGCCTTGACGAGGTTGTTGAGTTCGAGGACAGTCAGGCCCTCAAGTGATTCGATCAGGGCAGTGTTGTCGGTCATTTCAGCGTGCTCCCTGGTCGCGCCGGGCGCGACCCGAATGATGAATGCAGGTACGGGCCGCTAATCGGCAGCTTCCGTGACGCCACCAAGTTGTTCGACGCGCGCGTTGGCAAGGTACACGACGGACCGTGCAGGACCGCTGAGGACGCCAACGGTGCGCGTCATCGGCGAGGCCAGGAGCCCCACCAGCTTGCCGAGGAGTTCTTCACGCGGCGGCAGGCTGGAAATCGCCTCAACGTCCGCGGCATCGAGCACCCGGTTGTTCATGACACCGGCGCGAACCTGCAGGATGCGTGATGTCCGGGCGAAGTCGCTAACCGCCTTGGCAGGCGCGACGACATCCCCGAACGCGAAGAGGATGGCGGTGGGTCCCTCGAGCTGGCTTTCCAGCCCTTCGATCCCAACGCGTTCGGCCGCGATCCGGGTGAGCGTGTTCTTCGCGACGCGGAACTCGGCATCCATTGGCCGCACACGCGCGCGGAAGTCCTGAAGCGCAGTCACGGTCAGGCCACGGTAATCCGTGATGATCGTGAGTTGCGCGCGCGAGAGCCGATCTGTCAACTCATCGATCTCGGTTGCCTTCTGTAATGTAGGCATGCGCTGTTCCCTCCTTTCCAGAAAGATTTCTCGGGGTTTCCCCCTGGCTCACACAATGAAGCACCCTGGGCAGACAATGCCCAGGGTGCAACACGATTCGTGATACAGCCTGAGCCTCGGTCGGGAATTAAGCGGCGAACCGCACCGACGGTCATCGGCCAGGATCTCTTCATTTGGGGAGTTCAAACGTTACTGGCTGACCTGGGCTGCCTTTGCGAGCGCATCGCTGACATCGAGTGCGATGCCAGGACCCATCGTGGTCGCCACCGTCAGTGTACGGCAGTACACACCCTTGCTGCCAGTCGGTTTGGCGCGGTTAATGGCGTCGACTGCCGCAAGCAGGTTCCCGGTTATCTGTTCCGGCTCAAAGCTCTTCTTGCCAAGCGTCACGTGGACGTTGCCGAACCGATCGTTCCGGAACTCGACGCGTCCACCCTTGAGTTCGCGAATGACGTCGGGCAGGTCTGCAACCTCACGCACCACCGTGCCGGAGCGAGGGTTCGGCATCAGGCCGCGTCGACCGAGGATACGACCGAGACCACCAACCTTGCCCATCTGGTCGGCCATCGCCACGGTGGCGTCGAACTCGAGCCAGCCATTGTTGATCTGCTGCACGTACTCGTCGACGCCAGCGTAGTCGGCGCCGGCTTCGAGCGCAGCACGCTCAGCCTCACCGGCGGCAAACACGAGCACACGCACCTGACGCCCGCTGCCGTACGGCAGGATCACGTTGGAACGCACGGTCTGGTCGGCGTGTCGCGCGTCGATGCCCAACCGGGCGTGCAACTCGACCGACTCATCGAAATTGGCGAATGCCACGTCCTTGAGGAGGGACGACGCCTCCTCAACGGTATACAGCTTGTCGGTGTCAATCTTCTTCAGGGCGTCCTGATATTTCTTGCCGGGTTTACCCATGTGTTCCTCCTGTGGTGCGATCGGGACGCTCGCGCCCCTCCCACATCTGCGTTCATCCTGGTGAATCAGGACGCGATTTCGATGCCCATGCTGCGGGCGGTGCCCTCGATCTGGCGAATGGCGCCATCGAGGTCAACCGCATTCAGATCCTTCATCTTGAGCTCGGCGATCTCACGGACCTGGTCAGACGAAATACGCCCAACCTTGGTCGTGCGCGGATTTCCGGCGCCCTTCGGAACACCAGCGGCCTTCCGGAGCAGGTCCGCTGCCGGCGGTGTCTTGGTGACGAAGGTGAACGAACGATCTTCGTACACCGTGATCACCACGGGTACGATCTGGCCGGCCATGCTCTGGGTGCGTTCGTTGTATTCCTTGCAGAAGTTCATGATCGCCACGCCATGCTGGCCAAGCGCCGGACCGATGGGCGGTGCGGGCGTTGCCTTTCCGGCGGGAATCTGAAGCTTCACATAGGCGCGAATCTTCTTTGCCAACGATAGGTCCTTTCGTCCGGTGTTCTGTCACACCAATAGTTCCGGCAGGCGGTCGTCTCGCCTGCCGTGCTCACGCGCGATACCGCGCCTAAGTCTCGCGTTCGGCCTGGAGGAAATCCAGTTCGACGGGTGTTTCCCGTCCGAAGAATGAAACGAGCACCTTGATCTTGCCGCGCTCGTGATTGATTTCATCGATTTCGCCACGGAAATCCGCGAACGGACCGTCGGTGATGCGAACGGTATCGCCGATGGCGAATTGCATCTTGACCTTGGGCGGCTCGGCGGTCATGCCGCTGAGGACGCTCTTGACTTCTTCCTCGCTCAGTTCAAGTGGCTTGTTCTGGATGCTGGAACTGATGAAACCGGTAACGCCAGGCGTGTTCCGCAACTCATACCAGGTCTCGTCGTCGAGAACCATCCGGACCCAGACATACCCCGGAAACAATTTGCGAATCACCGTATGGCGCTGGCCATTGCGAATCTCGATCTCTTCGCGAGTCGGCACCACGAGTTCGTAGACCCGGTCGCCGAGGTCACGCGCCTCGATCTTGCTTTCGATGGTCTTCTTGACCTTGTTTTCGTATCCGGAGTAGGTGTGAAGGGCGTACCAATTCCCTTCACTGGCGGCTTCCTGTTCGCCGCGCTCGGTCTTCCGCCGGCTCTCAAGCCGTTCCCTGAGCGTCTGGTGCGCCATCGGAATCTCCTTCGTGATCCTGAGCGATCACGCACCCTGCGCTATGGCAGCGCCTCGAACAGCTGGAACAGCACGTAGTCGATGCCGCCGAGCAGGATGCCCAGCACGATCGACACGGCGATGACCACCAGCGTCAGGTTCCTTGTCGTTTCCCGGTCAGGCCAAATGACCTTCCTGATCTCCGACATCGATTCCCGGATGAATCGCCGCAGTCCCTCGAATCGTTCGAGGTTCACGAACCGGTCGTACCAGGCAACATCCTGCTTCGCATTCGGCGCCGGCTTCGCGGCTTTGGATGCGGTGGGCGCCTTCACAGGAGGGCTGGCGGCCGGCGCCACGACATCGGCATCGATCACCTCGTCCGTTGACTCGATGACCGCTGTCGACGAGGTCTGGGCAGCCGTTGGTGACGTTCGCCGGTTCCGTTTGCCGGATGACCGGCGCTTGTAGCCAGAGGACTGCTGGGAACTCACGTGTCGATCCCTTCCCGTCGGGTGCTCACATTCAGAGGGGCGAAGTCATTTCGATGCGGCCTGGTCATGACGTGTGAACCTGAAACGATCTACCGCAACGACGAATCGGGTTGCCCGGCAAGTGTGCCATTAACGCATGGAAAGTGGGGCGTGCCCGTGGCTCCGCCCCACTCGACTCGGACTGGACAACCTGGCAGGGCCGGCAGGAATCGAACCCGCAACCTACGGTTTTGGAGACCGTTGCTCTACCAATTGAGCTACGACCCTAGGAGCTTGTCCGGTATACCGCTATTAGCGGGTTTCCCGGTGAAGCTGATGGTTCCGGCACCGAGGGCAGAACTTCTTCAGTTCAAGCCGGCTCGGATCGTTCCGCCGGTTCTTCTCGGTCGTGTAATTCCGCTCGCGACATGCCGTGCATTCGAGCGTGATTACCGGCCGATCAGCCTTCGACTTCTTGGCCATTGTACACCATTCCTGTTCCGGTCACCCACCAGGGCGACCAACCGGACCGGAGGCTATCGCCCCCGGCCGGAATCGTTGATCTACTCGGTGATGGAGGTGACGGCGCCGGCGCCCACCGTCCGGCCACCTTCCCGG
>CAZSUN010000019.1:13858-54326 GCA_964610045.1 uncultured Sphaerobacteraceae bacterium | reverse complement strand
TCGCAACCGAATCGCGATTCCGGTGGGTGTTGTCGAAATACTCGCGAATCCGGCTAAGCAGGAAGACGTGGTAGTCCATGCTCAGGCCGAACAGCACCGCGAAGAGCAGGATCGGAATCCATGTCTCGATCACGGGCGTCTGGTGGAATCCGAGGGCATCGGCCAGGAAGCCTTCCTGGAACACCAGGACGAGGATGCCCCAGGTCGCGCCGACCGACAGGAGATTCAGCAGGATAGCCTTGACCGGTACGACGATCGAGCGGAACGCCAGCATCAGCAGGATGAAACTCAACCCCAGGACGAAGGCGAACACGATCGGTGTGTAGCGCGAGATGACTTCGGTGAAGTCCTTGTTGGCCGCCACCGCGCCGGTGACCCAGACGTCCACGCTGGCGAGATCATCCGTCGCCGCCGGGATGACCGAGGTTCGCAGATTGGCGATCGCATCATAGGCCTCCGGCGAATCCGTCTCGACCAGGAGCGTGGCGCTGAATTCCGCCGTCGTGCCATCGTCGCTGACGGTTGCGGACTCCATAACCGGCGAGAAGAGTCCGGTTTCGGGCAAGGCTGCCTGCAGGCGCTCGACCGCGGTCGCCACGTCCGCAGGGTCGCCCCCAATCACGATCTGCACGGGAGAGACGAGGCCGGCCGGGTACTTGGTCGTCAGGATCTGGTAGGCATCCGCTGCCCGGCCAGGCGGCAAGGCGTCGAACGACTGGATACCGGTGTTCATGCCGAACGCCGGAATCATCAACGCCAGGAGGAGTCCCCCCGCCAGCACGACCGAGACGACCGGCCTGGCCATCACGATACGTGTCAGTCTGCCCCAGAACCCAGAGTAGACCTCCTCGAGCGCCAGGCCGCCAGCGTTGGGACGCACCGGCGCCGGTTTGCGCGGCCAGTTGATCCTGTCACCCAACAGGCTCAGCATTGCCGGAAGCAACGTCAGCGATGCCACCACCGCAACGATCACGACGAGGACGGCGCCAAGCCCGAGCGAACGGAAAATGTTCGTCGGCACGATCATCACGCCCGCAAGCGACAGGACAACGGTCGCCCCGGAAAAGACCACGGCTTTCGCGGCCGAGGCGCCGGAGCGCTCGATCGAGCGCTGGACGCTCATGCCGAGGCGTCGCTCCTCCCGGTAGCGTTCGACGATGAAGAGGGCGTAGTCGATGCCGACCGCCAGCCCGAGCATGGTGATCATGTTCTGGATAAAGAGCTGGAGATCGATGAAACCACCGATCACGGCCGCCAGTCCCATCGCGACGGCCACGGCGCAGATGCCCAATATGAGCGGCAGGACGGGGGCCAGCAGGGCGCCAAACACCGCGACGAGAACCGCGAGGGCCATTGGAATCCCGATCGATTCGCCCGTTACGAGATCCTGTTCGGCAATCTCGCTGAATCGCTCGTTAAAAGTGAGTTGGCCGATGGCTGCGACCTCGAGTCCGTCACCGCTGAACTCGTCGATCGTCTTGTAGAAATCGTGCATCCTGGCGCCGGACTCACCGACAGAACGGAGGCCGACCACGATCACGGTCGATGCGCGGTCCTCTGACACCGTCTGGTCAGCGAGCGGGTGGCCGATCAGCGACAACTCGTAGTAGTTGCCGAGTGGTGGGTAGTCGCCGATTCCGGACGCGAACGCAGCTGGATCGTAGGGAATGCCGTCTTCCTCCGCCCACTGCATCTGGATCCGGCGGATTTCGTTGGTGACGGTCTGGACACGTTCCTGGAATGCCGGGTCGTCGACCGTCGTTCCGTCCGTCGACCAGATCACGACAGTCTCGATCAGCGGCGCGGCATCATTGAGCCCGGCGTCATCGAGGCGGCGCAGTCCTTCGATCGATTCCACATCTGTCGAAAACGCGATGTCGGACGTCAGGGAGTCGGCCAGGCGCGTGCTCGCCAACCATCCGGAGACGGCGACCACGACAAGCCAGGCCGCGATCACGAGCCAGGGTCTTCGCGCACTCGCCCCAGCCAGGCTTTCCGTAGAGATTCGCGATGCCATTGGTACCTCGTGACCGCATGCAGGGAGCATTACGAACGCGGCTGACGAACCGCCGCCATTTCTCCAACAGGTATGATTGGTCGGAAGCACTGGACGATCGTGACACGTGCCTCCTGGTTTCAGTCTCAATGTACCCTGTGGAACGATCCGTGACCGACTCAACAACCACATCTCCACAAGCGAACAGCGAGATGCCCAGCCAACGCGGTCTGGTCGCCGTTCTCAGCCGGGATCTGTTCTTTGGCATGCGGATCCGAACGTCACTGCGCAAGCTGGGGTATGTGGTCGCCATCGCCCAGGATCCGGCAACCTTCAGCATTCACCTCGTACAAGGCGACCAGCGTGCGAGCCTCGGCATCGTGGACTTCAATGGACACGTCGATTGGAGTGGCATCCGGACCGCAATCGCCTCCGGTGTTCCCATCATCGCGTTCGGTCCCCACACCGATGTGGACGGGTTCCGCGCGGCCAAGGCGGCAGGCGTCACGCGAACGATCTCGAACGGCGAGTTCTCGCGATCCCTTCCCGAGCTTGCGGAGCGCTACGCGAAAGCACCCTCGTAGCTGGCGCCTCTCGATGTCGTGCGTATAATTGTGTACGTACACTACGTCGGGAGGACCCATGCCCACTGCCATCACCGAGCAAGCCCCGCCCATGAAATCCGTTGAGCACGTCCCGCCCGATCAGACCACCCTCGCGGCGGCGATCGAGATCTTCCTCGGGGATCTCCGGCTGGCGCCCCGATCCCGTAAAACCTACGCGCAGGGGCTGAAACGGTTCACCGTTCACCTCGAACGCCACGAAGGCATCGATCCGGAAACCCTCCCGGTGGAGGATCTGACGATCGAGCACGTCACCACCTTTGCGGCGACCATCGTGCCAGAGGACATCAGCACCCCCGAGGAAGTCTCGCGAATGCGAACCGCCCAGAACTACCTGGCAGCGGTCCGGAAGTTTTGCGCCTGGCTCTCCGCCTACGACTACCATCCGAATCTCTCCACCGACCGGATCAAGGTGCGGATTGCGGCCATGATGCCTCGCTTCACCCCGCCACCGCCAGATGTCCGGTTGTCCGATCTCGAACGCATCGTCGAGTTCGTATCGCATCGTCCGAAAGAGGAGAAACCACACCTCGAACTCCGGCGTCTCAAGGTGCAGGCGATGATCCTGTTCATGTTCCGGACAGGCGTTCGCGTCTCCGAACTCTGCGCGATGCGCCGGAGGGATATCGACCTGGAGCGCGGGACGGCAGGCGTGTTCCGGGCGAAGGGCGGCAAGAGCCGGACGGTACATTTCGATGCCGAAGCGGCCCAGGCACTCGTCGCGTACTGGCATGCACGAGGCGACGAAACACGCGGGGCCGGCGCGCTCCCGGCGTTCAGCGGCCGTGACAAGGTGGGGCAACCGGGAACGGCGATCAGTCCCCGGACCGTCGAGCACATCGTTGCCGAAATCTGCAAGGCGATCGGGATCGAGAGCGAAGTGACCCCTCACTCGTTCCGGCATGGCCTGGCGACGGAGTTGGTTCGGCGGAGAATTCGCGAGGTCACGGTCCAGACGATTCTGGGTCACGCCTCACCTCAAACGACGCGGATTTACGTCCATCAATCGGGCACAGACATCGCGGAAGAATACCAGGATGCCTTTGGCCAATATGCACGACCCAAATCGCATGCAGACTGAGTCGCGTCTCTCGCGACGGGCGGTCCTGGGAATCGTTGCGGCTGGAACCGCGACACTGCTGGTCGCCGGTTGCTCATCGGGTTCCAGCAGGGAGGCCGAGCGGGCCCGCGAGCGCGATGCCGAGCGCACGTCGGTTGTGGACGAGATGCAGCAAACAGCCACATCAAGCCTGGTGCTGGGTACGCCATCAGCGACGCCAGGGACTGATGACGAGGCAGATACGTAGGAACTTTGGTGTCTGCGCATCTGCAACAGCCCCGGCCAGGATATCTGGCCGGGGCTGTTGTTCAGGAATGCTTGTGTGTCCGCCGTACTGTTTCAGCCAACACGAGGTCCAATCGGGCCACCATGTCCGGATCGGCGTTGCCGATCCGGGATGATCAGGGCGGCACAACAAGATGTGTTGACCGCGACTCACCTGCCGTCGCGTGGCGTCCGTTATCCGGTGACGCCGTCCGGAAGAATCGGCGCTTCACAGGCGCCATCGCCCAGGCAGACCGCCTGCGCCGAGGCGATTGCCAGGGCGGCTTCCTGCGCGATCTCGACGCTCTCGGCACCCTGAACATCGGCGACCGCGACCGTCGTTCCGTAGAGAATGAAGATGCGAACGCTGTCATTCTCGGTCGCACCCGTCGCTGGGCTCTGATACGACCAGGCGACGGCAGAATCCGCTCCGCTCACCTGCACACCATCGATCGCTTCCTGCCCAGCGAGTTCCGGCGACAGGTCCTGCAACTGGTCGATGACCGTCTGGGCGTCCTCGACACTGCCGAAACTCGTCGCGCCAACCGCCAGATACGGTGTGCCGCCGGTGGCACCGACCACTTCGACCCAGGACGCCTGCAACTCCCCAAGCGCGGAACCCTGGAGCCCGTACATGGTCTCCACGTCGCCCGCATCCAGGAATCCGGCCTGGAGTTCCTGACCGAGACCGAACAATGGGGTGACATTGGCAGCCAGGTCGAGACTCGTTCCGTCGGGGCTCTGGCCACCGACCACTGCCGTCGCCCGCGACTCGACCGTGCCCGCCAGCGACTCGACCACCGCGGCATCCGGTGCACTGCCATCACCCGTGGTCAACGAGACGCCGACGATGAACCGGTCGACCCGGAAGGTCGCATCCACCACGCCGACCTGCGATCCCGAGCCATCCGGGTTGGGATAGGTCCCGGTCGTGACTTCCGACGGCGACTCACCGAGCGAAAGTTGGCTGTCACTGAAGGTGCCGTCAGGTTGGGTGGTTGCCTCGTCCTCGAGCAGGTTGAAGCCGTCCTCGGCTGCGCCGGCATCGGTCCAGGCCGAGACATAGGTCGTGATTTCCTGTCCGGTGTCCGGATTCAGGTAGACGCTCAGGTACTGGGACACGAACCCCGCGTCCTGGAGGGACGCGGGATCCAGCGCCGCGCCGGCAGCCTGCTCGACGCTCAGGAACGTCTCGCCCTGAAAGCGATAATCACCCGGCAGGTTCGCACGGTCCAGCGTGATCGCCGCCATCTGCGCGCGCAGAACCGAATCCGGGCCTGTCGTGTCCTGGGCAATTGCCGGACCGCCCGACACCGTCAGTACCGCTGTCGTCGCCAGCACAGCGAGCGATCGTGTCCATCTCGACATGGTGTCCCCTCTCGTGACCATTCACGGCCTGCCGGACCAGGCTCTCATTTCAACATGATTGCAGATGACAGACGCGTCCATCATGTTGATCGTACTCTATACAAGCACGGCCGGAACCCGGGTTTGGTTTCGGCGGCGTCTCGAATTGCCGGGAATCGGAGCCTGATGTGACCCTCACCCGCCCGACCACACTCGCCACTCGCGCCATGATCGCCACGCCGCACCATCTCGCGACCTCCGCCGGGTTGAAGATGCTCGAAGCGGGCGGTTCGGCGATGGATGCTGCGATCGCGGCGAACGCTGTCCTCACCGTCGTCTATCCCGATCAAACGGCAATCGGTGGTGACTGCTTCTTCCTCGCCTTCGATGCCGGCACTGGCGAAGTGACCGCCTACAACGGGTCCGGCACCGCACCTTCAATGGCCAATCCCGGTCAACTCCAGGAGCAGGGCTGGGCCAGGATGCCGGTCAAGGGTGCGTACTCGATCACCGTACCGGGCACGATCGACGCCTGGTTCGCGGGTCACGGGCGATACGGCAAGCTCGACATGGCCGAACTCCTGGCACCCGCCATCGGACTGGCCCGGAATGGCTTCGCGGTATCACCGCGATTGGCCGGAGCAATGCGGGCACTCGCCAATCTCGTGTACGAATGGCCAGCCCTCCAATCGATGGTGTTTCCGGAAGGCGGACCTCCGCGTGACGGATCGATCCTGCGCCTTCCCGCCCTGGCGACCAGTCTTGAGGCCATCGCCGGCAATGGGCGCGACGCATTCTATCGGGGACGTATTGCCAACCAGATCGTTCAAGCGGTCCAGGACTCCGGTGGGTGGCTGACCGAAGACGATCTCGCCAACCATACGGGCGAGTGGATCGACCCCTTATCGGCGACATACCGTGGCCAGACGATCCTGACGACGCCACCGAACACGCAGGGACTTGCCGGGTTGATTGGGTTGAAGCTGACCGAGCGTACCGATCCCGGCCCTACCTGGGGAAATGCAGCACATCTTCACGCCTCCATCGAGGCGGCTCACCGCGCCTACCGGGTGCGGGACCAGCACATCACCGACCCTCGGTACATGGATGTCACGGCGGCGTCGCAGCTGGACGAATCAAATCTCGACGCGCTGTGGTCTGACTTCGATCCGGATCGCTCGACCGGATCGAACCCCGGCAATCAGGCCGATACGGTGTACCTCTGCGCAGTCGACTCCGACGGCAATGCGGTTTCACTCATCCAGAGTCTCTACGGGGCCTTTGGATCGTGCATCATCGGGGGCGACACCGGCATCCTGCTCCAGAATCGCGGGGCCTGGTTTTCGCTCAACCCGGAGCACATCAATGTACTCGCCGGTGGTAAGCGCACCATGCACACGCTCATGCCGTCCATGATCTTCGATGGGGACAGGTTCCGTGGGGTGTTCGGCACACAGGGCGGCGATGCCCAGGCGCAGATCCAGCTGCAACTGGTCTCGAATCTGGTCGACTTCAACCTGGAACCACAAGCCGCGATCGAAGCGCCACGCTGGATCAGTACACCCGACGGCGGCATCTTGCTGGAGAGCGGATTCCCGGAGGGAACGGCGCAACTGCTGGCGTCGCGCGGTCACCGGATCACCGTGATCGATCCGTGGAATCCATCCGCCGGGCACTCGCAGATGATCCTGGTCGATCCGGAATCCGGTGTTCTGATGGGGGGCGCCGATCCGCGCGCGGACGGCTCGGCCGCAGGTCTTTAGCCAGCATCGGGTTCCGCGGTTGGGCTACCGATCGGGTTGAGCAGCCAGTCCTCGAACTGGGCGGTCAGGAATTCCTCGTTTTCAGCCCAGTAGCTCCAGTTCTGGAAGAACTGGAGCGGCAGGTTCTCCGGCGCGTTTGGGAGCGCGGCGACGATGTCCGGCCGCAGGAGTTCAAGCGCATCCTGATTGACTGGCCCGAAGATTTCGAGACGCGAATAGTTGGCGCTTGGCACGGCCCGCGTGCAGAAGTTGATGAAGCTCATGGCCACATCGCGATTAGGCGCCCCACGCGGCATCACCCAGGAATCGGACGCGATCATTCCCTGCTGCCAGGCTACCTCGACGAGTGACTGAACGTCCGGCAGCGCCGTGCGCACATTCCAGGCCGAGGCCACACCGACCTGTCCAGTCCGCACGAACTCCACCGGCAGCTTGCTGTCCTCGTAGAACTGGGTCGCATCCCGCACCAGGCCGAGCGATGCAAACGCTCTCTCGGTATCGAGTGGATAGACACTATCGATCGGCACGCCATCGGCGATGAGCGCGAATTCCAGGGTTCCGACGGGACTCCGGCGAAGCGCACGGGCTCCGCCATAGAGATCGAGATTCCAGAAATCCGCCCACGACTCCGGTGGACGTTCTTCCTGGACCGGATACACCATGACAGTCGAATACATGCGAGCCGCAACACCATGCTGGAGGTTCAGTTCGGGATACAGCGCGGTTGCGTCGACGACGTTGTAGTCGATGGCTTCCAGGTACTGTTGCTGGGCGATCGGCAGCACGTCCTCGGTCGGGATGAGCACGACATCCCAAACGACCTCCCCTGAATCGACCTGGTCAATCAGGCTGGATATGCCATCCCTCCCGAGTTCCTGGTGACGCACCACTGCACCGGTCGCCGCGGTGAAAGCATCGAGAAAGGCTTCCTGCAGGTTCTCCAGGGTAGTACCGATCGCGGGGCTGGCCACCACGATGGATCGCCCCTCCCATCTCGCGGGGTCGAGATAGCCAGCCACGGGCGACGAAATCGGGGGTTGGGTGGGAGGCAATGGTTGTTGGGTTGCTTCCGGTGTCGGGGTCGGTTCTGGTGTTGGATCCGCCTGTTCGTCCCCACCGAACGAACAGGCCGTGAGGGTTGCCGAACCGATCGCCGCGAACGAGAGACCGGCCAGCCGGCGCCGGCTGAGCGGCGCGGTCGAACCTGTTTGCCGATGACTGCCTGCCCGCTTCATTCGCGCCTCATATCCCCACGTCCATGTGGGCCATGCATCGCGGTGCAACACCCATCCTGCCCAGTCCGGTTCAACACTCGACTGGTCACAGGGAGACCGTTGCGGACCTGATGTGCACCCCGTACGTTCGCGCCATCATACCGCAGAGTGCACCGGCGAAACCGGCAGGACCCCTTCCACATGACCGGCGATCTGGCTTCGGGCCTGATTCGTGGAAAGGACTGGTTGCTTGCCCAACGCTTGCGCGGGTCCGAGGCGCAGACGGGTCCACAATCCGGCGCAACCCAGCGGCGGCGTGGTTCACGACACTGCATCACCGGCCGATTTGCCACCGGTGATGACGAGCACGGTTACCCACCACGAACCAGGCGAACAGGAGGGCGTTTCGGCAGCGCTCGGTGCTACACTGACCGCAAGCACGGATACGACAAGATCGCCCGGAAATGTGGACGAAGTTGCTGAATCCGTGGAGACACCAGTGGGCGGGGGCCAGAAATCCCCGGAGGTTCAAGGAGATTTCCCGCGCAATGGATACTTACAACATTTACATGGACGAATTGCCGACCGGTGAGCAATTCGACGGCGAGGAAATGGTCGAAGTCGAGTTCCGGGTCGTGCCGGCGACCGAGGACGATGGCGATGTCGACAGCAACGCGGTGATCGCCGGACTCGATCTGGTCGACCTGATCAACCTGCGCGATTCGTTGCAGCAGGAAATCGACAACTTCGCCCTTGCGGCGCTCGAAGCCGCCGCCGGTGAAGCCGCGGAAGCGATCGGATAGCATCCCGCCGTCACGAGGGACACGTTGATTCGGGGACCGCTCCTTTCTGGAGCGGTCCCTGTTGCGTGGGCCCTTTGGTTGTGGAGGTATCGCTCCGGGTTGCGAATCGGCTCCTGCACGGCTATGATCCCGTTGGCCGTTCGCGGTCACACCCACTCGAAGGCCATGCGTGGTGCGAACGCAGTGCGCCGATTCCGGAGGCAACAGGTTTGACGGAATAGCATCCCCCGTGCATGACACATCGTCATCACGGCTTCACATCATCGGCCCAGCTGAACTGGCGTTGCCCAAGGCGCTCCAGGTCAACGATTGTCCGACGAAGGGATGCCATGCTCACCGTCAACCAGGTCGCCAAACGCTACGGCGACATCCTTGTCCTGAACAACATCAACCTGATCGTCAATCCCGGTGACCGGATCGGACTCGTTGGTCCGAACGGCTCCGGCAAGTCCACCCTGCTTCGCATCGTCACCGGTGAGGATTTGCCTGACGCCGGTTCAATCTCCGCCGCTCCGGGTGTGAGGATCGGCCACCTTCATCAGGGTTTCGCCGATCAACCGAACGGGACGCTGGCAACCATCCTCGACGGCTCGACCAGTGGACTGGTCTCCGACCAGGCAGAGCTCGAGCAGGCCCTTGCCGGTTACCAGGATCTCGACGCGGACCTCGACGCCGTGGCGACACGCCACGAACGTGCCCTCGACGCCTTCGAATCCGCCGGTGGATATGCGGCAATGGCGTCGCTTGGCAGCCTGCTCGACCAGTTCGCGCTCGGTGATATCCCGTACTCAACGGCGCTCTCCGGGCTATCTGGAGGCCAGAAGACACGGGCGGGACTGGCTGCGCTCCTCGCTTCCCGGCCCGATCTCCTCGTGCTCGATGAACCGACCAATCATCTCGATATCGACGCTCTCGACTGGCTTCAATCGTTCCTGCTGAACTATCCGGGGGCAGTCCTTCTTGTCTCTCACGACCGGGGATTTCTCGACGCCGTGGTCAACGAGATCGTCGAGCTCGATCCGGAAACCCATTCCGCAACGGTTTGGAGCGGAAACTACTCCGATTACGTGGCAGGCAAGCGTCACGCCGAAGAGGAGCACGCCGCCGCATACCACCGGCAGCAAAAGGAAATCGCCAGGATCACCGAGGATATCCGGACCGCGGAAGGAACGGCCAGAACGATCGAAGCGAGCACCATCGATTACGCGATCCGGGCGAAGGCCGCCAAGATCGCCCGCCCGGCAGTGGTCCGCAAGCGGAAGCTCGAACGCCTGCTCGAATCGACGGACTACGTGGAGAAGCCACAACGGCGGTGGGGACTCGCCGTCGATATCCCGGCTATCGAAACTGGTGGACGCGATGTGGCAATTCTCGAGCACGCCAATCTCGGATATGGCGGCGACGTCATCCTGCACGATGTTTCGCTCCACCTTCGCTTCGGCGATCGGGTGGCCCTGACCGGGCCGAACGGCGGTGGCAAGACGACGTTGATCCGGACGCTGATTGGCCAGCTGCCTCCGGTCAGCGGGGTCGTGCGGCTTGGTACCGGGATCATCGCGGGATATATCGCCCAGGAGCAGGACACCCTGGATCCAAACCTGACCGTGCTGCAGCAGGCGCGGAAGGCCGGCGACGGAAGCGATTCCGACCTGCGGACCTACCTGCACCGGTACCTGTTCGCCGGGGACATGGTGCACCGGCTGATTGCGAACCTGTCATATGGCGAGCGAACCAGGCTCATGCTGGCGCTGCTCACCATGCGCGGAACCAACTTCCTGCTGCTCGACGAACCACTCAACCACCTCGACGTGGACGCGCGGCGGGAGTTCGAGGACGCGCTGTTGCAGTTCGACGGCACGGTCCTGATCGTGCTGCACGACCGGTTCGCGATCGGCCGCCTGGCCAGCCGGCTGATCGAGGTTCGCGGGGGCATGGTACGTGAACTGGACCCGGCGGTTCTCACCGGCTGATTCCGAACCACTTGCGTCAACACGCCCCGATTGCTATACGTGCCCGATCGTGTCCAGGGATCGGAAGCAGGGGATGCAGACAGGATGAAAATCACCGCGATCGAGGGTTATCCGGTCAAGATCGGTCATCGCAACCAGTTCGTGATCCGGATCGACACCGACGAGGACGTACACGGGGTCGGGGAAGGCGGCATCTCAGGCCGGGAGCTGGCGATGCAGGGGATGCTGGACCACTTCCGGCCCGCCCTGATCGGCCAGGATCCACGGCGCATCGAGCATATCTGGCAAATGCTGTATCGCGGCGCCTACTTCGAAGGCGGCAAGATTACAGCAGCCGTGGTGTCGGCGGTGGATATCGCCCTCTGGGACATCCTCGGCAAGTGGCTGGGTGTCCCGGTTTGGCAGTTGCTGGGTGGCGCCTGCCGGGAGACCGTTCCCTGCTTCGCCACGCCTGGCAGCCTCACCGGCCCTTCGGTGCTCGAAAAGGCACGCGCCGCCGTCGAGGAGGGATGGAAAGCGCTCAGGTTCACTCCTGGCCTGCCGGATCCTGCCTGGAGTGGCGGGGACGGCGCCACCTACGATCCCCTCGCTTCGATCGACGCGGCCGTCGAGTGGTTGGGCCGCCTGCGGGACGAACTCGGGCCGGACGCGCTCCTGTCGATCGACTTCCATCACCGGCTCTCGCCAGCAGAGGCGGCGCTCTTCTGCCAGCGGGTGCAGCCCCTGCATCTCCACTTCGTGGAAGAGCCGATTCGCTGCGAGAACCCGGAGGCTTACGCCCAACTGCGGACCATGACGAATGTGCCCTTCGCCATTGGCGAGGAGTTCTCCAGCAAATGGGCATTCGCTCCCTACCTCGAACGAGGGTTGATGAACTACGCCCGGATCGATGTCTGCAACGTCGGTGGGATCAGCGAGGCGCGGAAGATCGCCGGCTGGTGCGAGACACGTTACGTCGACCTGATGCCGCACAACCCACTCGGCCCGATCTCAACCGCCGCCTGCGTCCATCTCGCTGCGGCGACCTCAAATTTCGCTTACCTCGAGTACTTCCCTGCGCACGATCGTGACCGTCCGCGCGACATCTTCCCTGTGACGCTGGAAACCGTGAACGGCAGTTTCCCGCTGCCAACCGCACCCGGTTTGGGGGTGGAGTTCAACGTCGAGGCGGTGGCCGATCACGCATTCGAGATGTGGGCGCCGCCCCGGTGGTTCAAGCCAGACGGGAGCTACACGAACTGGTAGATGTCATGGTCGCCAACTGGAAGTTGCATAGCGTCCCGAATCACCCCGCAGAAGTACACGAGGTTCATTCCATGCCATCGAGCACGATCCGTCGCATCGAATCCGCCACGCTCGTGGGCACGCGGCCGCGGCCAGCAGGAAGCAACGCCCGGCTCGGATATCACGGCGATACCATCCGGATGCCGACGGTCCGGCTGACGACCGATGACGGCGTCAGCGGAATCGGGCGCTGCTCCGCCTCTGCCGATCGTCTCGGTGCATTGCTCGGTCTCCCGCTGGAGGCGGTGGTGTCCGATGGTGTCGTCGGGCCGGAATGGATGGATGTGGAGTTCCCCGTTGTCGATCTCGCGGCTCGTGTTGCGGGTGTCCCGGTCCACCGGCTCGCGGGCAGCAAGGGCGAGGGATTTCGGGCCCGGACCTACGACACGTCACTCTACTTCGATGATCTGCATTTGGATGACGACGATGCAGCCGCCGATCTGATCGCCTCGGAAGCGAGGGACGGTTGGGAGCGGGGACACCGGGCGTTCAAGATCAAGGTCGGGCGCGGCGCCAGACACATGCCGCTCGAACGGGGGACGGTCCGGGACATCGCGATCATCCACGCGGTTCGAGCGGCGGTCGGACCTGACGCACTGGTGATGATCGACGCAAACAATGGGTGGAACCTGAACATCACCAAGCGAGTCCTCGCCGAAACGGCGGACGCGCATCTCTACTGGCTCGAGGAAGCGTTCCACGAAGATAACGTGCTCTATACCGATCTCGGGGAATGGATGGCGGTCGAAGGAATGGCCACCCTGATCGCAGATGGCGAGGGAGCTGCCCACCCCTCACTGGTGTCCTGGGCCCGCGATGGCGTGATCGATGTCGTGCAGTACGACATGGTGGCGTACGGGTTTGGCGCCTGGCGCAATCTCGGGGTCGAACTCGATGGCGCTGGAGCGCGGACCGCACCACATACCTACGGCAATGGCTTCGGGCACATCATGACCTGCCACCTGACGGGTGTGGTTGCCGGGCTTGAACCAGTCGAATGGGATGAAGCCGCGTTTGACGCGATCGACGCCTCCGCCTGGGTGATCCGGGATGGTTGGGTCGAGATTCCGGATCTGCCTGGATTCGGGCTGGAACTGGACGATGCCCTGTTCGCCAGCGCAGTCGCCGGGAACGGCTTCACGCTCTCCTGATCCAGCAATTCGCCATCACCCTTTCACCGCACCGAGGGTGAATCCGGCGATGAAACGGTCGAGGAAGAAGTTGTAGAGCAGCGCCACCGGAATCGCGACCAGGGCAGCGGCGGCCATCAGGGACTGCCAGAAGTACACGTCACCCCGGATCAGTTCGGTGAACACCCCGACGCTGACGGTTTTCTGCGAGGAACTCTGGACGAAGGCGAGCGCGTACACGAACTCGTGCAGCGTCAGCGTGAAGGAAAAGATCACGACCGTGAGGATACCTGGCAGCGAGATGGGGATGACCGTCCGCCAGATCGCGCCGATCCGGCTGTAGCCATCGATCATTGCCTGCTCCTCGATTTCCCACGGCACGCCCCGCAGGAATCCCATCATCAGCCAGGTGCAGAACGGGATCGTGAAAGTAGGGTAGACGAGCGCCATCGACCACCGCGAGTTCTGCAGACCAACATCGGCCACGACGCTCGTCAGGGGAATGAACAGCAGGGTAGGCGGCACCAGGTAGACCAGGAAGATAAGGATTCCCAGGTTCTCACCCCACCGGCCGGCGAGACGGACGAGGCTGTAGGCCGCCGGCACGACCGCGATCACGGTCACCAACATCACCACCACCGAGATCATCAGGGTGTTCAGAAGGAACGTCCGATAGCCCGTGTCGTTCCAAAGCAGGCTGATGTTGTCCATGGTCGGCGGATCGTTGAACAGGAACGGATTGTTGCGCGGGTTGTACAGGTCGTTGTTCGTCTTGAACATTGTCAGGATCATCCACCCAAAGGGGATGAAGGCAAACAGCGCAAAGAAGAGTGCCGTTAGGTAGAGCGCGATCCGCCGCGCTACGTGCCCGGCGACACCGGCACGCTCGGGACGTTCATCAGTGGTCGATGGAGCGCGCATTCAGGACTGATCCGATCGACGCGCCAGTCGCAGCATCGCGATTGCGATCGCCACCAGCACGGGAAGCAGGAACAGGGCGATGGCGGCGCCTTGCGCCAGGTTGCCCCCCTGGATTCCCTTGAAATACGCCCAGGTGGAGAGCACCTGCGTGTCATTCACGGGACCGCCGCGCGTCAGCACCAGCGAGACCGTGAGATCGGTGAAGGTGAAGACCAGGCTGAACAGGGTCGCCACGGCCATGATCGGCAGAAGCAGCGGCAACCGGATGTAGAACAGCTGCCGCCAGAAGCCTGCCCCGTCGACGTTCGCCGCGTCCTTGACGTCCTGGGGAATGGCCGTCAACCCGGCGAGCAGGATAACGGTTGCCAGGGGCAGGATCCGCCAGACGTGGACGGTGATCACGGAAGCTTGCGCCAGTTCCGACGTGCCGAGCCAGTACATATTGCGCCCTGGCCCGAACCTCGTGCCCGGACCAAGCAACCCGACTTCCCGCAGCAGGTAGTCGATCGGGCTGTAAACCGAATCCAGCATCCAGAACCAGCCGAGCACTCCGAGCGCGATCGGGGTGGTCCAGGGCAGCAACACCAGGAAGCGCACCAGGCGCTTTCCGTGGAAATCCGCCGACAGCACCAGCGCGAGGATATTGGCAAGCACGATCACGATCAGCTGCGAGACCAGCGTGAACACGATGGTATTGCGCAGCGCTTTACGGAAGACATCGTCGTTGAGGATCGCCCGGAAATTGTCCAGACCAACCCAGTCGTTGCGGCCGATGACCTGATCGCCCGCAGTCACGTCGGTGAACGAAAACGCCACAGCCAGCACCAGGGGATACCCCACCAGCGCCACGATATAGACGACCGCCGGCAACAGCATCAGCGGCCCCAACACCCGTTCGTTGTCGAACAAGTATCTCCGGGAGGCTGCCGGGGCGCTCACGATCCACCACCGTCGTTGGTATCGGGAGGAGCCGGATTTCTCCGAAGGCCGGTCTCGCGATCGAACTCATGGAGATCGGAACGTCGCGCCACGAAGGAGAGTGTCCCTCCCTCCCCAGCCCCCGTTTCGGTATTGGCTGGCATCCGCGCGACGACCCGCTGGCCCTCCACCTCGCCGTAGATCTGCTTCTCGGACCCGAGGTACTCCTCCCGGATATTGCGAAGCTCGATACCCATGAATGCCGCGGAATCGAAACTGCTGTCGCTCCCCAATGCGAGGTCCTCGGGCCGGACCCCGATCAGGACGTTTCCGGACGGCATCAGGTTCATGGGTGGAGATCCCAGGAATGTTGCCACGAACGTGTCGGCCGGCGCTTCGTAAATCGCGCGCGGCGACCCGATCTGGCGGATCCGCCCACTGTCGACCACGGCGATCCTGTGTCCCATCCCCATCGCCTCGACCTGGTCGTGGGTCACATAGATGGTCGTCGTCCCGATTTCGTGCTGGAACTGCTGCAACTCGTCACGGGCAGAGGCGCGACGCTGCGCATCAAGGTTGGAGAGCGGTTCATCCAGCAGGAACACATCGGGTTCCCGCACCAGGGCACGGGCCAGCGCCACCCGCTGCCGTTGACCACCGGACAGTTGCCTCGGTTTCCGGTCCAGCAGTTGGTCGATTCCGAGGATTCCCGCCGCCCACTCGATTCGCCGCTGCTGTTCGGCCTTGTCGACCTTGGCCGCCTTCAGCGGGAAGGCGATGTTGCTGCGAACATTCATGTGTGGATAGAGCGCGTAACTCTGGAAGACCATGGCGATCTTCCGCGCCCTCGGCGGCAGCCCGGTCACGACGCGTCCGCCGATCAGGATGTCGCCGGAGGTCGGCTGCTCCAGACCGCCGATCATCCGCAACAAGGTCGTCTTTCCGCATCCGGACGGCCCAAGCAGGACCAGGAACTCGCCGTCTTCCGTCCGCAGGTCGATATCCCGGACGACGGGAACCCCGCCCTCGAAGACTTTGGTGATCTTCCGGGTTTCCACTATCGCCATGAATCTGGTCCCAGGCTTGAAAGGGTCGGCACATGGAAGGGATGGCCCGCGATGTCAGGCTCCGTGCCATCCCTGTCGCAGCGAACAGGAACTACCCGCCGCCCATGAGACCCTGGTCTCGCCAGTTCTGCGCGATCTCGTTGAGTTTCGTCTCCGCCTCGGCCACGGCATCGGCCGGACTCAGATCGCCGCGCGCCGCCTTCGCCATCATGTCGGAGAGCACGAAGGTATTGAAGCACTCGCCGATCATGGCGTTCGCCGGACCAGGCCAACCGAGATTGACCGTCCAGTCGTTCGCCGTCTTGAGCGGGGCGAGTTTGTCCGGCGGATTGGAACCGTTCGGGTCGTTGTCGAGCGGACCGCCATCGTCGGTCAAGCCTGGGAACGAATCCGGGAATGCCGGGAAGTTGTAGAGCTTGCTCGCCTCCGAAGCTGCCTGGTAGTTGGCGACCAGATGGAGCAGGAACTCCTTCGCCGTGTCCGGGTTCGCGGCATAGGTTGGAATCATCGAGTTGAAAACGGCGTGCCCGTGGGCCAGCGCCCGCTCCGCTCCGCCAGGACCCACCAGTGGCGTTCCGAAGAAGATGTCCTCGGCGGTGTCCGGTTGTTGCTCCTGCGCGGTCCGGTAGGCCGAGATCGAATTGAGGATGTACGACGCCTGACCCGCAACCAGCAACTGGTTGTTGGATGCGGCGTTCCAGCCGAACACCTCCGGCGTCATCGCACTTTCGAACAACGACTTCATGTACTCGACGGCGGCAACCGTCTCCGGGCTGTTGATCGTGACGTTTTCGTTCTCGTCCTGGACCGAGCCGCCGAATGCCCAGATCATGGCCTGGGCGGCCATGTTCGAGTCGATCTCCTGGGACATACCGATGCCCATCTGGACGCCCTGCGAGTTCCAGATCTCACTACCGCCGGAAAGCAGTTCATCGAACGTCGTCGGACCATTCTCCATCCCGACGCCAGACCACAGGCTCTTGCGGAAGTTGGCGGGATCGGGTGCGAACCCGTGGACGAAGCCGTACGTTTTTCCGGTGGTCGGATTGAACGAGTTCTTCACGCACATGTCGAGCTGCGCGCCGTGACGGTTACTGGCCTCCTGGACGAGATCGGTCAGGTCCAGGACCGATTCCTCGTACTGAGGGAGCGAGGCGATGTGCTCAACGATGTCGTGACCCTGACCTGCCGCGATTTCCGCCGTGAAGGTCGCAGGGATATCGGCGGTATTGATCCGGTCGAGCGTGACTGTGACGCCGTTGGCGGTACCCCATTCATCGACAAAGGTCGTGAACCACTCATCAAAGGCTGGCACGAAATGCTGCCATTGCAGGATGCTGAGCGAGGTCCCGGAGATATCGACGGTTGGCGTCGATTGGACGAGCGTCGCCGCCCGCCCGGTGGAGGCACGAGTCGCGACCGCCGCGGCCATTCCGGCAACGCCTGCTCGCTTGACCAATGACCGTCGCGAGATCGAACTGCTCGTCCTGACTCGGAAATCGCGCATGGTGCTCCCTCCTGGCTGGGACATTCGATTGCCGGACCCGTTGTGCCGACTGTGTAGCCTGAGGGAGCATGGTTGTCAAGCGCATACCGGCTCGCCGCAGGTAGCCGGGCCCATCGGTCACCCAGGAATCAGCGGTCCGGGTTGACGAGGTTCGGGATCACCAGCCGCTCCGGGATCGGCCGGTGCGAGGTCAGAATTGGCGTTTCACCATCGAGGAACCCAGCCGCAACCACCACGACGAGATCCAGCGCCGGCACAACATAGACATACTGGCCACCGAATCCCAGCGCGAAGTACGCCTCGAATCCGGTGTCGTTCGTGATCCACCACTGGAATCCGTAAGCGACACCGATCGAGCCGCCCGTCAGCAGTTCCCCATCACTTTGTCGCGTGGTTGCTGTCCCTGCATAGTCATCGCCCAGGATCGTCTCCTCATTCCAGCGCCCGGACTGAAGCATCAACTGTCCAAGCCTGGCCATGTCGAGAGGCAGGATCTCCAGTCCAGAACCACCATTGACCTCTCCCTGTGGAGACCGCATCCAGCCGGCCGGTTCGATGCCAAGGGGTCCGAACAGGAACTCCGCCGCGTAGTCCTCCAGTGGTCGACCGAGGACCGTGGCGAGCGCGACGCCGATGACGTGCGAACCGCCAGTGTTGTACATGAACGTTTCGCCCTGCGGTGCCACGACCGGTTGCCGCAATGTCGTGGCAGTCCAGTCGTCACTGGCCAGCAACATTGACCAGTCGTCATGGTTGTCCCACCACAGCCCCGAGGTCATGGTCAGGAAGCTGCGAAGGGTGATGCCGGACGTGGCAGGATCGGCGTCGGGCGGTATCCGTTCCGGCATCATCTCGCCGATCGTGAGGTCGATATTGGGGAGATCTGCACGGTGCACGGCTATGCCGACCAGCGTGCTGGTCACGCTTTTCGTGACCGACCGGATATCGATCGGTGTTCCGACCGTGTACCCACCACGGTAATGCTCGTACGCGACCTGGCCGTGTCGCACGATGCATACGCCGGTCACCGCCGGGAAATCCGGCAGCGAGGCCACGATGAGGTCGCCAAGACCCGGATCGAACCCCAGCCGTTCCAGATCCGAGGTTCCTCCGGGTGTGGCGACAGCGATCTGGCGAACTGCCTGACCCATCGCGATACCCGGCGCGATCGAGAACAGAGTTCGGCGGGTGACCATCCACGACCTCCCTTGGGCAAAATGGTTCCTGATATGTGCACTTTGCACATTTCGATCCCCTACGGACCTTTCGAGTGGCGTATTCCCGATGCACGATTTGCATAAAGGATACACTCGGGTTCATTCTTTCGCTTGACTAAATCCCGTTCCGGGTGCAGGCTGGTATCGATGCTTTGTGATGGGGTTGCGAGGCATCGCGTATCCTACTGTCGCACGATCCAGAATCGATGCCACGTTGCGGTCAACGGGCTCTCCCTTGGCTTCGGGTTCCTGCCGGAACCCGGTTGTTCGCGCCGCCGCTGGGTGGCTGCAATGACCGGAACCAGTTTGGGTTGTTCACGCGTTGTGACAGGTAAGACGGGGAGATCATTGGACCGGTTGGATGCGGTCCGGGTGGAGAACACCTCGCTCGACTCCAACGATGGATGGTTGCTTGGGCAGGCATGACTGAGTCACCGACAATCAACGCGCCGATCGAAACTGGGGTCGAGCTGCCGCGGCCGTTCCAGACGGAACCGATTCCGCGCCCGTTGACGCCCCTGGTGGGCCGTACCCGCGAGCTTGACAGCGCCATCGGATTCCTGAGTCAACCGGACCTTCGGCTCATCACCCTGACTGGACCGGGTGGTGTCGGCAAGACGCGATTGGCGCTCCGCATCGCGTCATGGGCCGATGAATCGGAGGAATGGGAGGTCGCGTTCGTCAATCTCTCCGCGATCCGGGATGCGGCCCTCGTCCGGGCTGCAATCGCCGAAGCACTGGGCATCCCCGTCGGGGACCCGTCAACCCTCATGTCCCGATTGGTCCAGTCGATCGGACGGGCTCAACTCCTGATCATCATCGACAACTTCGAGCATGTCATCAGCGAAGCCGTCGTGGTGGTCGATCTCCTTCAGAATTGCCAGAACCTCAAGATCCTGGTCACCAGCCGGATGCCGCTTCACGTCCTCGGCGAGCAGGAATTCACGGTACCGCCCCTCGTCGTACCTCACCTCGAAGCGCCGTTGACGCTCGATGCGCTCGCCACGAACGATGCGGTGGCCCTGTTCGTGCAACGCGCCCGAGCTGCCAACCCGCAGTTTGAACTGACCGAGCGGAACCTCGATGTCGTCGCCCAGATTTGCGCCCGGCTCGATGGGCTGCCGCTGGCGCTGGAGCTCGCCGCCGCCCGCATCAAGATTTTCGCGGCGGAATCGCTCCTCAAGCGTCTTAGCGACCGCCTCGATGTGCTGACGGGTGGACCTCGCGATCTCCCATCACGTCAACGCACCATGCGTGACGCCATTCGCTGGAGTTACGACCTCCTCAGCCCGGCCGAGCAGGTCGTATTCCGTCGCCTGGCTATATTCAGTGGTTCATTCTCGTTGGGTGCGGCCACGGAGATTGTCGATTTCCCGGCCGAAGAGGATCAGGCGGCTGGCGATCCAATCGATGTCCTGGATTGCATGCTCTCGCTGCTCGACAAGAGCCTCATCATCCGGGTGGATGAAGGCGACAACGAATACCGGTTCCGGATGCTGGAAACGATCCGGGAGTTCGGGCTGCACCGCCAACAGGATGCGGGTGAAACGGCCGAACTCCGGCGGCGCGTCCTGCGGTACTTCACAGACCTTGTGGTGTCCTTCGAGTTCGACCTGATCGGTCCGAACCAGCATCTCATCCTGCGCCGGCTCGACCACGAACTTGGCAACCTTCGACTGGCGCTCCAGGCTGGGCTGGACCTTGGCGGCGACGCATCCGCCGACGGTGTCCGCCTGGCGTCGGGGCTTTGGCGCTACTGGCTGGTGCGGGGCCAACTCAGCGAGGGTTCCCGCTGGCTCAGCCGATCGCTCAATTCGGCCTCCGATGTGCCAGCCGGGGTTCGCGCCCTCGCCTTGAACAATCTCGGCAATCTCGCCCTCGAACTCAGCCAGTACACCAAATCGCAGGCCTGCTACATGCAGAGCATGGAGCTCTATCAGTCCATCGACGACAACAGCGGCATGGGCGACGAGCTGAACAATCTCGGATTGCTCGAACTGATCCAGGGCAAATTCGATGCCGCCCGCGAACTCCTCGGTCGCAGCCTTGCGATTCGCCGCCAGATCGGCGACACCATCGCACTGCCCACGACCCTCAGCAACCTCGGCGACATCGCCTGCTTCGAGGAAGATTACGAGGTGGCGGCCGCCTACCACGCGGAAGCCCTCGCCATTCGCCGGGAGATCGGCAACAAGCGCGGGATTGCGATCTCGCTGAGCAACCTCGGCATGGTCGCGTACCTGCATGGCGATCTGGACGCGGCAGCCGCCTGGTATGACGAGGGCATGACCTATGCCCAGGAAGTGGACGATCAGTTCGGCAAGGCCGGGATCCTGCTCGGCCAGGGGAAAATCGCCGTCCGTCGCGGAAGTCTCACCGCTGGCATGCACCTCCTGACCCAGGCGCTCTACATCCTTCGCCAGATGGGTTCCCGGCGCCTGATGGCCGATGTCGTGGACGCGCTGGCAGCGGCGGCGGCCACCGACGGCAGGTTCAGCCAGGCTGCCCGGCTGATCGGCAGCACCACCACGATGCGGGAAGGACACCAGATCGGGATCACCCACCGGAGCAAGACCGAGATCAACGACCTGCTGACCGACCTGCACCGCCAACTCGGTGAGGAAGGGTTCACGACGGCATTCGACGCAGGAAAACGCCTGACCCTGGAAAACGCCGTCGATGAATCCATCGAACTGGCGCAACTCATCGTGGCATCCGAGGCAGAACGGATCGCCCGGGAGCGGGTGATGGCGGAATCGTCTGCCGGCGATGTGGCTGCCGACGAACTTGGCCTGACCCCGCGCGAGCGGGAGGTCCTCAACCTGCTCGCCCTCGGCATGAGCGACAAGGAAATCGCGGATGAACTCTACATCAGTCCGCGAACGGCTATGACGCACGTCGGCAACATCCTGAGCAAGCTGGGAGTGAACAAGCGCACCCTCGCCGCCAGCGTTGCCGTTCGTCGCGGTCTCGTCAGCCCCACTACCGCCGTCATTCCGGAGTAGCGATGACGCGACAAGCTGAGAGAGGCATCGACGGTCCATCGTCGAATGCCTCTCTCCGTGTGCCCCGAAGCCGTACGTCCTACAGCAATGGCGTCACAATCTCCTCCGCCATCATCTGCATCGGCTCGTGGTCGTAGGCGACGCCAGGAATGTAGGTGATGATGTAGTCGGCACCAGCCTCGCTCATGGCCTGTACCTTTTCGCCAATCTCGTCAATGGTCAACGCGGGGGCGAAGCGCTGGGCGAACGTGGCGTAATCCAGGTCACCGTACGACGCGCGAACCGACGCCGTGGCCGACTCGGGATCGCTCCCGTTCGCGATCGGGTACGCCGCAAGACTGCTGGACTTGACGATCTCACCATAGTCCCGACCTTCCCGTTCGCAGTGCTCAGCCAGGATCGCCAACTTCTCGCGGATGACATCGGGATTACCGCCACCGACGTTGCAGGCATCGGCGTATTGTGCCACCAGCCGCAGCGTCACCTTTTCACCGCCCCCGCCAATCCAGAGCGGCACCTTGCGTCCCGGCCGAGCGCTCTTCGGTTCGTTGATCGGCTTGTCGATGGAATAGTGCTTGCCGCTGAACTCCGGCTGGTCTTCGGTCCACATCTTGTGAATGATCTGGACCCCCTCGCGGAACTTCGCCATTCGCTCCTTTGTTTCGGGGAAGCCGTAGCCGTAGGCGCGCCATTCGTGCTCGTACCAGCCGGCGCCATATCCGGCGTACAACCGGCCATGACTGGCGACATCGACGGTGGAGGCGATCTTTGCAAACAACGCCGGATTTCGGTAGCCGTTGCAGTTCACCATCTGGCCAACATTGACGCGACTGGTATCACGCGCCAGCGTGGCGCTGATCGTCCACGACTCAAACACCGAATTCATCGTCGGTTCCGGCACCGTGTGGAAGTGATCGTAGACCCAGATCGAATCCCACGGTCCGGCGTCTGCCGTCCTGGCCACCGCCGTCATCGCTTCGAACTGATCCACCGGATCGGCGATCGCCGTCAGGTCCATTCTCCAACCCTGCGGAACGAACACCCCGAATCGAACGGTCATGATTCCTGCCTTCCATATGCGATAGATGATGCCAAGCACATCCGTGCATGGTACTTCCACGACGTCGCCGGTTCCTGCCCATTGGATCAGTTCGAGCCAATCCGAACCCCGTCTCCGAGCGTAGATTTTCAGTGGACAGGAATGGGATGCACACTGCGCCGGGAGTCTGTACGCTTGCCCTGTCGCCTTTACCCCATCCGGTATATGCGTGGAGATGTTGCTGACGTGCCTGGTTTCCGGACGAGAAGAATGTCGAGCCGGCGAAGCTTTGTCGCCGCTGCAGCCGGTCTGACTGTCGCAGCGGTTGGGATTGCCTTGCCTGTCCGCAGTGCCGACCTCTATTACCCTGGTACCAGCGTTCACGGCATCGACGTCGGCGGCATGACCAGACCGGAAGCCGAAGCCATTCTCCGCGAGGCCATGGCTCCACTGGAAACGCGGGCGATTACGTACACGTTCGAGGACGTGCGGTGGGACGCCAGCCTGGCAGACCTCGGCATGTCGATCGATGTGGCCGGAATGCTTGATGAGGCATACGCGCATGGCAGGGGAGTGAATCCTGTCAACCGCTACGCAACGCTGGTCAGCCAGGGACGGTCAGTCGATGTGCGCCTCAAGCTCGTCACCAACGACGTCGTGCTGGACCGCTACCTCCAAACCATCAACAACCAGATATCGGTTGAAGCGGTCAACGCGCAACTGGCAAGACGAGGAACCGATGTCGAGATCGTGGCGGAAAAACCCGGCAGACAGGTCGATGTCGAATCCGCTCGCACCGCCACTCGCGATGCGGTCTCAACCGGACGCGCGCTCGATGTTGCCGTCCCGGTCGCCGATGTGCAACCGAACCTGTACGCCAGCGAATTGGAGGGTGCTCGCGACGAAGCCACGCTCCTGATCGCCGACCCCATCGTCTTCACGTACAGAGACGTTTCCTACGACTTCGACAGCAATGAGCTTGCCGGCGCCCTCGTCATCTCCCCCGATGGCGCGGCCTCGCTCGACTTGACCAGGCTGGCCGACCGCATGCAGCAGATCGCCGACGATGCCAGCATTCCACCAGTCAACGCGAAACTCGGATGGGATGCGGGTCTGGTCGTCCTGGAGGACGATGTCGATGGTTTAGGCGTGGACATGGAGGAGTTCGGTAACCGAATTCTCGCCACTTCCCGCTCCGAGACCGATCGAACCGTCGACCTGCCAACCGAAACGGTGCGCGCGGCTGCCCGAACCGACAATGTCGACGATCTCGGCATCACCGACCACATCGCGTACGGGTCATCGCTCTATACCGGTTCCAACGAGACGCGAGCCGCAAACGTGGTCGCCGCCGCCAACAACGTGTCGTACAAGATGGTCGGACCGGGAGAGACGTTCTCGTTCAACCAGCAGATGGGGCCAATTTCAGTCGAAAACGGCTTTGTGGAAGGCAAGATCATCCAGGGAGACTGGACCGCCAGCGACCTTGGTGGCGGAGTCTGCCAGGTCTCCACGACCGTGTTCCGCGCCGCCTTTTACGCCGGATTCCGCTTCAGCGAGTGGAACCATCACGGCTGGCGGCTGCCATTCTACGAAACCGACGACTCGCCACCAGGTCTCGATGCCGCCATCTACCAACCCAACACCATCTACGAATCGGAGAAGGATCTCAAGTTCATCAACGCGCTGGACTCCTGGCTCCTGCTGATGATGGTGCTGGATGGCGAGTCGATCACGGCCCATCTCTACGGGCGGCCCAACGGCTGGGTCGTGGAAGTTGGCGACGCCAGGATCAGCGACCCGATCAAACCCGGCGCTCCCGTCTATCGAGAAAACCCTGAACTCAAGGCCGGTCAGCGCCAGCGCGTGAAAGCCGCCCAGGATGGCTACGATGTCTCGATCGAGCGCAAGGTGACTGACGCCGACGGCAACATCGTCTCCGACGGTGACTTCACCTCCAACTATCGATCCCAACCGGAAATCTGGGAAGTTGGTCCGGGTACACCCGGTGTCACCATCACAGAAGACGACAACTGATACCAACTCCGGGTGTTTCCGGTTGGATCGCGGTCGTCGATAGGTGAACAGGGACTTCACCATCGGTTGGGCGCGGGGGCTACCCGATGGTCCGCCGCCACGACCACGCCCGAATGACCGTTATCCCCAACAGGCTCGGCGCCGTCTCTGCACCACCCACGACGTCGGGGGGCATCCGACTCCGGCCTGCCCCACGTTCCCGTTGCCGGGGCTCCCGGCACGGGACCACCAGCTCCGGCGTGTCCTTGTGCCCCGGCATCCGTGACGATGCCGGGGAGTCCTCGCCGAAGGCAGCCCGCAAGGCGGTGGTCTTCGCCACCACGTCCCCAAGCTCCTCCGTGAGCCGACCACCTGGCGGACCTGGGTCACCTCGGACTCCTGCCGCCGCAGGCGTCCCTCCGCCTCCTGGCGGGCGGCGCGTTTATCCAGCAGCTACCGGATCAGGTCATCGATGGTGGCGTGAATGAGATCGAACATGGCTACATCAGAGCGATCCGCCGCACCATTTGACCATCCCACCCCTCACTTCTGGGTAGCTACGGTTGTGCTTCCTGGGTTCGCAACGGAACGACGACCGGGTATGCTGGGGTTGTGTACCGGGACCCAACCACGATGTCGTCCATCCCAGGGAGTGCCTGCACCATGGTCAACTATCCCACCCGACCGCTTTCCCGCCGCACCCTCGTCTCCGCCATCGCCGCCTCCAGCCTTGCACTGAGGGCGCCCATCCGTGCGGGCGCGGCGCAGGACGAGCCGTTGGCGTTCGACCTGGAGGAAGGCGTCATCTACGGTGAGGCGGGCGGAACGAACCTCCTGGTGGACATCCGCGTGCCGTCGTCAGCCGAAACGCCGCTTCCGGCGGTGATCCTCATTCATGGCGGGGGCTGGACTACCCAGTCCTCGGGACCCGAGGCGATGATCGCCCCGGCCGAACTGATGGCCCAGGCAGGATTCGCGACCTTCAACATCTCCTACCGGCTGACGAACGACCCGGCGGGTGTGTACCAGTGGCCGGACCAATTGGACGATGTCCAGCGCGCCGTGCGCTGGGTGCGCGCCCACGCCGACACGTACGGAGTTGACCCGGATCGCCTTGCAGCCGTGGGGTACTCGGCCGGCGGCCACCTGGCAGGCCATCTGGCGGTCCGCGAGACACGCGAGGATTCCATTTCCGAACTGGAGGGGATATCCAGCCGGGTCAACGCCGCTGTGACGGTGGCGGGAAACCTCGATCTCTCCATCCCTTCGCCGCAGGATTGGGTTAACGATCTCGTCGTGCTGTTGCTTGGTGGGACACGCGATGAGGCGCCGGAAGCCTGGCTGGATGCGTCCCCCATCGAGTGGGTGGATGCGAGTTCCAGCCCCATGATGCTCATTCATGGAGAGCAGGATGACGTGGTGCTTGCTGAGAACTCCATCGGCATGGCGGATGCACTCGAGAGCGCCGGGGTTGACGTGGTGCTCGAGGTGATTCCCGATCAGGACCACACATCGATCGAGGACTGGTACACGCTCGACCCACTGATCGAGCCGTACCTCAAGCAGGTCCTCTCACTCGACGCGTGACAGAATCGAACCAGTCACCGGGTCAGGCGGTCACCGACGCATAATGCTTGAGAGCCTGTCGGAACGCCTCCCGGGCGCGCTCCAGGCGGTGGTGGGCATTGGCGATGTCGATCCGCAATGTCGTGGTGCGGTTGGTAATGACCGAATTGCCCAGGTTTGGGTTGAACCAGAGTGGAAAGGTATCGCTGCCGCGAAGTGACTGAAGCCGCTCCGTAAGCGCAAGGATTCGCGCATCGAGGTTCACCAGTTCGCGGCGAGCCCAGGTGAGCCGCTCCGCCCAACCCCGCAGGGCACGCCATCCAGCGGCTCCGATACGGTCGTGCTCGATATCCCGCAGCGCATCCAGATCGCGTGCGTGCCAGGCGGCATTGATCCGCCGCATCAGATCCTGGCGGCGAGTGCGGTCGCTGTCATCGGCCGCGAGGTCCGGGTGGCACAGCCTGGCGAGACGGCGATACAACGACCGGAGTTCGGTGCTGGCTTCGGTTCGAGGTCTCGACCCGCGTTCGGCGCCCGGCCATTCCCGCCCGAACGCCTCCTCGCCTGCGCTTTCATGGAAGCGCCATTCGCGTTCACGCGCGCGACGTTCGAGTTCCTCTTCTCTCGCGAACCAACTCGCCGGTACCTCGATCCCGAATAGCTCCCCGATCTCCTGCAATTCCTCGCGGGTGAAGATGTCGCCCAGGATGCCATCCGGATCGGCGACGAGGCGGGCATGGATGCGTGCGGTGCGGTGTTCGATCGACTCGATCTCGTGGTTGAGGCCGCGAAGTTCGGATTGCAGCGTCCCAACCCTGGCCTTGTACTCCCACTCGAAGGTCTCGAGTGCTTCCAGCAGTGGCGAGATTTCCCGCTCGAGCTTTTGGACATGGATTTGACGAAACCGGATCTCCGCCTGGAGAAACGCGAACTCGCGTTCTTCGGGCTGCGTGACATGAACCAGGGCACGAGTCGCTGGCGATTGGATTCGGGTTGGTGTTGGCGATTGCCTGACGTTCGTAGCCATTCGTCCAGTATAGCGCCGCCCAACCTCGTTCATTCGTCGAATTCCATCTGGTACGACGAGACTGGGGTCCGCCCCCGGACTACCGGAACCCGACACGCGGAGGGGAAGTCCTGCGAACAGCGAGCTCTGCCTGAACACTGGCTTCAGCAGGCAGCTCCATGGCGGTACAGCCTGCTATGCTGTGTGCGGCGTAATGCCTTCCTGGGCATGTCGGGCGCATGATCGATCGTATGACCGTCCCGATCGTACAGGAACCGCATACCCATGAATCCCTCCGACCAGCTTCTTTGCGCCGCCATCGCCCGGCGCACTGAAACCCTCGTTTCATCCATCCCGGCGGACCGTGACCGCGCCATCGTCGCGCTCGTCAGCGAGATCAATCGTCTGCCATCCGACCGCCCGGAATCGTCGCCTGTCGATTCCGTCACGGGCGTGCTTGTCCCGACTATTGGCGCGAGTCTCGCACTCCAGTTGACTCTTGAATCTCTGTCACCCACCGGCTCCATCACTCGCAACATGGACAAATGGGCAGGATGGTTCCTCGATGCATGCCGGGAAATCGCGCGGGCGGAACTCGCCCTGGCACATGTCGAAACCGGCTTCATGCGACTCGCCGCGCGATCCGACAACGGCATCGACGCGTACATTGCGCATCGTCACTCGCCTGAACGATGGCGAGAGCGCATGGACGACGCATGGTGGTCGTCCTGGCTGGCTGGCACCCGCCCGGTTGCCGGTGAATCGCCGATCGAACGAGCGCGATCGCTGGTCGACCGCCTGGCCCGCAAGTACGACCTAGCGCTCGACCTCTCGATCGACGGCATGCATATTCAAATGGTCCACGAGGTGCTCACATCACTCCTCGTCCTGATCGACATCGATGACGGCGTGGCGCGTGACCGGTACGAGTTGGCGATCACCGTCGCCGGCATGATCGACGCTAGCATCGCCGAGATTGCAAGCGTGCTCGACGCCCTCACGCTCGGGTCGGCCAATGCTTCCTGGCATGCAGCGGTGCCCGGCATCGCCGATCCTCCCCTGATTTACCTGTCAGACAACCGGATCGCGATCTCGCGCCGTGGCTTGACGACCGATCCGTTCCGGTTCCTCACCCGCGAACTGCGACGGCGGGCGCCGGATGCGTATCACAACGCCGCCGCAGGCCGCGAAGCTGAATTCAGGGCCGACCTAAACGCGCTTTTTCGGCACAGGAGATTCGTCACCTGCGCGCGAACGATCGGCCTGAAAGGTGAGCAAGGTTCGCTCCGGACCGACATCGATGCGGCCGTTTTCGATCGCAAGACGGGCACGCTGGCGCTGTTCGAACTCAAGACCCACGAGCCGTTTGCCCGCTCGACAGAGGAAATGCTGCGGCGCCGGGAGAACATGCACGCGGCGGGACGCCAGGTTGCCGGCGTACTCGACTGGATCAATCGCCACGGCGCTGACGAAATTCTCAACCGTCTCGACCGGGAAACAGCCCGCCAGTTTCGGGTCCAGAAGGTGCTGCCGTTCGTCCTTGGACGGTATGTCATGGATGCGCCGCCCCAGCAGCGGGCGATCTGGGCGAGTTGGCCACAGGTATTGCGAGTACTCGACGGACGCCGTCCCGATGAACTCGGCGGCAACCCGCTCGCGACGCTGGCAACGCGCCTGCAGAAGGACACGACTCCGATCTCCCCGCAGGACGTGACCGAGGTTTCGCACGTCGATCTCGGCGATTTCGAGCTACGAGTTCACCCACGACGGTAGGCGACACCACGGTACGTTGGCGCGCGATTCACTTCTGCGCCGGGAACGCACCCTGCTATTCCTCGGCATAGGCACCGAACTCGCGCCACAACGCCTCCGCTTCCTGAAGGCGACTGCCAGCGGAGTCGTAGGTCCGGGAGGCCACCTCCTCGAGGAGGGCGTTGATCAGGCTGGCGCCCGGCGCAAACGTCGGCATGAGACGCAATGTACCGGTGTGTGCGATGAGCGCCTGGTCGGCAGCGCGTGCCGCTGGCCCCGAGCGATGGTCGGTGAGCGCGACCACGATGGCGCCCGCGGCACGCGCGTGACGCATGACCTTGACGGTTCGCTCGTCAACGCGGCGGAAGCTGACGGCCACGAGCGTGTCACCGGCGCCCATGCCGATCATCTGGTCCGGAAGATCACCAGCACCGAGCGACAAGGGCCGAACATCCTCCAGGACGAGGCGCAGTCCCATCGCCAGCATCAGGGCCAATCCGTACGACCCCCGCTCGCCATAGACATAGACGCGTCGCGAGTCGACGAGATGACCGGCAATCGTTCCGAACACCGCCGGGGACAAGTCCTCGGCCATGTCCCGGATGAGGGCAGCGTCATCCAGCATCACCGACGTCGCCAGGGCCGCCCCGGCAACACTTTTGGCGCCGAGCGGGACAAGGCGTTCCTGCACCGGTGCGACAAAATGCGACCGCAGGTGACGCTGCAAATCGGGGAAACCGGCAAACCCGAGGGTCTGGGCGGCACGGGTGATGGTCGACTCGCTGATCCCGATCGCTTCGGCCAGCTCTGGCGCCGACACCACGGCTCCATATCTCGTGTCTGCCAACAACCGATCGATGGCGAGGCGCTGTCCCGCCGAGAGACGGTCATAGTTGGCCGCGACCGCCCGGTCGATCTCATCGAGTCCCTTGCGTGCCCCCAGGGGTGCTGGCTGGACTTCGTAATCCGGCCCCGGTTCGCTCGCCATACTTCGACTCCTGGCTACCAGCGGGGTAGCTTCCGTTCCCAGGTCGGGTCAATCACGCGCTGCATGTACCCGACGTCATCGCGATCGCGATACGGGATGCGCTCGAACAGCTCGTTACTTCGCGCCAGCGCGTCCCGATCGAGCTCGAATCCGAGCCCCGGTGATGTTGGCACATCGAGGGTGCCATCTGCGAACTTCAGCTTGCCGCCGGCAATGATCTCGTCGGCATCATGCAGCCACGGATAGTGGGTATCCACATCATAGGTGAGCTGCGGAACGGCGGCCGCGACATGGGTCATCGCCAGCAGCGAGATGCCGAGATGCGAGTTCGAATGCATGCTCATGCCGATGCCGAAGGTCGAGCAGATGCGACCGAGTTCAACCGTCGCCCGCAGCCCGCCCCAGTAGTGGTGGTCGCCGAGGATGACCTGCACCGCATCCAACTCGACCGAATCGGGGATGTGATCGAACGCGGTCACACACATATTGGTCGCATTCGGCAGGGTGATGCCCTCTTCGAGCAGGCGCTTACGCACCTGCGACATTCCTTCGCGCGTTGGGGTGGGATCCTCAAAGTACTCGAGATCGGAGGCCAGGGCGCGACCAATTTCGACCGAGGTATCGACGGTCCAGGCGCAATTGGGGTCGATCCGGAGCGGAACCTCGGGTCCAAACGCCTCGCGCATTGCGCGGATCGCCTCGATCTCCTGGTCGGGAGGCAGGACGCCTGCCTTCAGTTTGATGCTCTTGAACCCGAAGCGGTCGAGGAACTGACGCGCCTGGTCGACGATCTGACCGGTATTCATGGCCTCGCCGAAGACATCCTCGCGCGCGTCGTCGCCTTCCCCACCACCGCCGGCATGCTTGTAGAAGAGGTACGCGCTGAACGGGACACGATCGCGTACGCGACCGCCGAGCAACTCCGCCACCGGCACGCCGAGGGCGCGGCCCGAGAGGTCCAGCGCCGCGACCTCGATCGGGCTGAAGGTCCGCGGCAAGGCTGCCTGCGCGTAGCTCGGCGTGAGTTCGAAGTTCCGGAAGATAGGGTCCGGCCGGTCGGGTGCGGGCACCTGGAAGTAGCTGGCAACAATGTGGTGGAGATGGCCCTGGTTGAGCGCATCGGCGCCGACGACCGATGCCCGCAACGCCAGCAAGTCTTCATGCATGCGGGATGAATACGCCGCCTCACCGAAACCGGACAGGCCGCCCTCACCGACCAGTTCCACGATCAGCCGGTTGGCATACGGCTCATGGATACCAGTAGAGTTCCGCAGCGGTGCATCCGCCATCGTCACCGGCGTGATGACCATATCGACAATCGAAACCATGGTGTCCCTTTCCTGCATCACCGGGCGACCCGCTGCCACCAGGCTTTCTGCGCGCATTGACAACTGCAACCAATTTTGCGATACAGGAAGCAACGTTGCGAATGCACGCCCCCCGCCGAATTGGCGACATCGAACTCAACGTATCATCGGGTGGAGACCGCAGTATGGCAACAACCGCAATCGACGCCGGCCAACTCCGCAGTTCGTTGCATGGCGCGCTCGCCTTCCCGATCACGCCGTACCAGGCTGACGGTTCTGTAGACATGGACGCGGTGCGCGAAAACGCATCGATCCTGGTCGATACCCCCGTCAGTGCGATCGTGGCCCCAAGCGGCACGGGAGAGTTTTTCGCCCTAACCCCCGAGGAATCCAACGAAATCGTCGCCGCCACGGTCGAGGTCGCAGGCGGCAAGCCGGTGATCGCGGCGGCCGGAATCGGCCCGCGGATCGGGGCGGAACTCGCCGCCGCCGCCGAGCGAGCAGGCGCCGCCGCCGTCATGGTGGTTCCGCCGTACTATGGCAACCCCGACCCTGCGGGAATCGTGCGCTACTACGCCGATATTGCCGCAGGCACTTCCCTCCCGATCATCCCGTACGCTCGCGACTCCGCCCTTCTGCAGCCCGCGACGATGGAACTCCTGGTGAACGAGGTACCGCAGGTCGTCGCCTTCAAGGATGGCCGTGCCGACCTGCGGTTGTTCGTCCGTATTCGCGAACACATCGTGCAGCGATTCGGGGCCAATCGCCTGGTCTGGCTCGGTGGATCAGGTGATGACCTCGTCGGCCCCTACTTCGCCGCCGGCGCCCAGGGATTCACATCCTCGCTGGCGTGTTTCTGGCCGGAAGGAGCTGGTGAGATCTATCGCCTTGCAAGTACGGGCGATTACGCCGGACTTGCCGCCTTCCACAGCCGGGTGATTCAGCCGATCTATACGATGCGCCAGCGCAAGCCAGGCTATGAAGTTTCCGTCATGAAGGCGGCCATGGAGTTGCTTGGGTACACGGCAGGACCGTCACGTCCACCGTTGGCCAATGTGACCGATGCCGAACGCGACGAGTTGCGCGCGATCCTGTCCACGCTGGACATCCCAACCTCACAGTCGCGCAAGCTGGTGGCACAGGCGCGGTAGCGGGGACTCGCTCCTCCGTGCCGATCTGGTTCTGGTACTGACCGGCCAGAACCAACGCGTCGCAGCCTGCCTCAAGATGACACTGTTCGTCCGTTTACGTCATTCCGGATAAGCCGACAACGACAGCGGCCTCCAGACGAACACGCATGGATCGCCGTCGATAGGCAGGACTCCTGTAGTCCGCCACTGCGGAGGTGATCCGCTTCGCTGCCTCCGGCTTCATCTCGAGGCCGGCACCGGGTCGCCCCGACCAGGAAATGCCGCCGTTCATCCAGATACGGTATTCGTGGGTATCATCCCCGGTTCGCAGCGTGCCCGAGAGCCGTTGACTGAGAGAGTGTCTACCCGGTGGCGTCGCCCGCAGGGGTTGCCACGGTGGACACCGGCGTTTCGACCACCGTGGCGACCGGAGTGGCCGATGTTGGGACGTCCTTGTGGAGCCAGCCGAATTGCCCACCGAGATACCCCGCGCTGGCGATCACTACGAAGAGCGCGATCACGAAGATCAACTCCCGTTTTCCCTGGTGTTCGGGCAGGATGCGGTCGAGCAGGTCTTTCAGGGGTTGGATGATGCGGTTCACCGGGGCTGGAACTCCTTCGGGACGGGGGGGAGAGGTTCCCACGCACTGTATACCCGATCGAAGCACCATCGATGGGAACAGATGCATGGTCAGGACGCTTCACCCAACCGCGTTATCAAGCGCCTTCAACGATGGCGGCCAGGCGCGGCAGCGCAATGTTACGACCCGACACGAGGGCAACCAGCTCATCTCCCGCCAGGAGCGGCACCTTGCCGGCCAGGATAGCCGCGGTTGCAGCTGCACCTGCTCCCTCGGCCACGACTCCAGCTGTCGACGCCAGGCAGCGGATTGCCGCACGGATCTCGTCATCGGTCACCGCGACCAGGGTTGGCGCGCACCGGGCAATGATGTCCACCGTCACGGAACCCGGTTCGAGATTCCCCGAGAGGCCGTCCGCGATGGTCTCCCCGACCTCGATTTCGACCGTGCGCCCGGCAGCAACCGCGGCAGAAATCGCGAGCGAGGCGGCGGATTCGACACCGACAACCCGGATCGGCCGTTCCGGCGACGATAGTTCCGCCGCCCGCAGGCAGATGCCAGCCAGCAACCCACCTCCGCCGACAGGGACTACCACCGTCAACGGCCGATCTGGCCGGGAGTCCGCGACCTCATCGAGCACGGTCGATTGACCGGCTATAACGTACGGGTCGTTGTAGGCGGAGATGAAGACCGAGCCATCCGGGGCGTGTGAGACACGATGCAACGCGTACGCCTCGGCCTCGTCGTACGAGGCACCGTGTGTGACTACCTCGATCGGGAACCGGCGCAGTGCCTCGAGCTTGGCGGGTGACGCCGTTTCGGCGAGCACGACGGTCGCTTCCACGCCCAGCCGCGTGGCGGCGAAGGCGATACCGAGGGCATGGTTCCCGGCGGACACGGCGATGATCCGAGCACCGCGTTCGAGCCGGGCGGCAGCGGCGATTGCCCCGCGGACTTTGAACGACCCGGTCGGCTGGAACGTCTCCAGCTTGAGCAACACGGTTTGGCCGTCGATCACGATCTCCGTGAGGGGAGTGGCCGGAATAGACGCCGAGACCACCTCGCGCGCGGCAGCAAGGTCATGCGAATCGGGTGGTTGTACCGTCCTGGCCTGGCTACTCATCGTTTGCTGCTCCCATCGGTCATACTTTTGGGCATGGTGCCCATCACGTCAACCAGAGATCACCCGAACGTGTCATGTCGCACGCATCGCAGGCAAGTATGGTGTTTACAGCAATACCGTTCGGATCCATGACCGGAGAATGATGGACGAGGCATTGACGACAACCAGAGAGTCAGTGAAAGGACGGTTCGCCGCCTTCGCGTTTCTCGCCGGCAATGGAGTTTCCCTGGTCGGAAACACACTGGTGATGGTGGCACTTCCCTGGTTCGTCCTCGAAACGACCGGAAGCGCTGCTCGCACCGGTGTGATTGGAATGACGGCGGCTATCCCTGCCCTCATCGCCGGCATCTTCGGCGGAGTCGTGGTGGATCGGGTCGGGGGCCGGCGGATGAGTGTTGTCTCGGATGTGATCAGCGGCATCGCGGTGATGCTGATCCCGCTGCTGTATTCCACGACCGGACTCAGCTTTCCGATGCTTGTTGCCCTGGTGTTCGCCGGGGCTGCGCTGGACATCCCAGGGGTAACCGCGCGACGCGCGCTGATTCCTGACCTGGCGGAAGGGGCCAGGATGCGGCAGGAAGCGATGGCGTCCTGGTTTGAATCGATGCAATCGGTGGCGTTCATCCTCGGTCCGGCGATCGCTGGCGGGTTGATCGCGCTGATCGGCAGCGTCAACCTGCTGTGGATCACGGCGGGCGGCTTCTACTTCTCCGCACTGTGCGTTGCGCTATTCGCACCAGAAGGCAGGCATATCCCGGACGAAGGCGCCACGGCTCCATCGGGTGCGATCGCGGAACTCAAGGAAGGGTTTCGCTACCTCGCCTCCGATGCCCTGCTCCTTTGGCTGGCGATCGGGTTGACCGCCATGAACTTCCTGATGACCCCGTTCTGGGGCGTCGCCCTGCCCGTGCTGGTGGAAGAGCGGTTCGGCCAGGCAACCCGGCTCGGGCTCCTGTTCACGGCGCTGGGACTCGGCAGCATCACGGGCGTGATTGCCTACGGAACGTATGGCCACCTGATCCGGCACCGGCGACGGCTGATGTACCTGGTTGGGGTGACATCCTTTTGCGTCATGACCTGGTTGTTCGTGGTGGATCTCCCGTACTGGCTGCTGCTGACGATCGTGTTTGTCGAGGGTGTCCTCAGCGGTCCGATCAACCCCCTTCTGGTCAATGTCCGGCTTGAGCGGATTCCGGCATCGCTTCGAGGACGCGTGTTCGCAACCTTCTCCGGATTGGCCGCGGCGGCGATCCCGCTGGGCATGCTGGGCACCGGTTGGGTACTGGAAAACGCCGGGCTCGACCGCGGAATCGCGGTAATTGCGGCGGTTGCCACGGCAGTGTCCATCGGTCTGTGGTTGGCCAGGCCACTGCACGAGATGGACGTGCCAGGTGGACCGGTGGTGGTTGGCAACGCACCGGTCGTCGATTGAGACGGTTTCCGGGTGAATACGCTCAGATAGACGCGATCGTGGCGGAGCGGGTAATACAGGGTCCGGGTGATCACGTCGTCCTGGCCATTGGAGGGCTGCCGAGCTCGTCTCGGACCCGAACCACAGGGCATTCCGTGCTGCATGTTGGGTCGGGAACGTCAGGTGTTCATCCGGACCCGGTATGGCTGCCGAGTCCAGGCCGGGACATACAATCTGCCGCTACTGGCAAACACAAGCGTGATCGTCCGGACCCGGAATCATTCCCCAAGCACGGCAACACGCCAGGAAAAACTCGTTCCCTGGCGTGTTGCCGCCAACCCGCGTTGCGGTCAGGCAGCGCGATCGAAGGTTCCATCCGTGTCGTGCCGCAGACGTTTCCTGTCACCGAACCACGCCGCTGCGAGGGCGAACGGGAAGGCGATGGAGGGCAGTGGCATCGAGTCGCCTTCGCCCTCCGGCAACGTAGCCGGAGGGGGATTCGGCGCGGCATCGCCCGACCCCGTGTTGGGCGGTTCGTCCGGCGGCACGCAGTTGTAGACCCAGACCTCGCTCAACTGGTTGGCCTGGACCACGACATCGCCATCGGCGTTGACGCTGTCCGACTCGGCGTGGCACCAGAGGGCATCCACCTCACGCAGGCGGTAGGTGCCAGGTTCGAGGCGGGTGAACCAGAGGATGCCGTCCGGATTCGCGGTGCCGATCACCGGTTCGTCAAAGTCGTTGCGCTCCCCGTTGAACCACGCCAGGCTGAAGCTCACGCCCTGGTCACTGAGGCGGCATTCCTCCTCGAAGTTGTAGCCCTTGGCCGGCGTCTCGATTTCGCAGACGTACTTGTGGACGAGGATCGTCCCGGTGTCGGGTGTCAGGTCCGGCGGGATGTTGAAGAACTGGCAGGTCAGCGTCTGGCCGTACTCGATGCGAATCGTGAGTGAGCCGTTGACCGCCTTCCAGTCGTCCGGTTGGTCCGGATTGAAGCCGCAGAAGAGGTAGCCCACGGGAATCGAGACCGGGCGCTCCTCGTAGATCGTGTACGACCCCGGCTGGAGATCGGTGAACGTGGTCCGGCCTCGCTGACCGCCGTCACCGGTCACCGCCTTCGCCGTCACCGGTCCTTCGAGGCGAACCGTGATGCCGTTGGTAAGCTGTTCCTCGCGCGAGCAGTTCTCGGCGAAATCCTGCCAGAGCGTGCCATTGAAGCTCGGCGTGCAGGTCCACTTCCAGACTTCGACCGTCGCCACCTCGGGTTCCGGCGGCGCGATGTAGTTGATGACGATGACGGTCGTCATCTGCCCTCGGCTGATCCTGACGCGGACGCTCGAATTACCTTCGAGGTCGGGATCGGTTTCGGTCAGCCGATAGAGCCCTTCCGGCACGGTCATCTGGTGCTGGCCGTCGGCGCCCGTGGAGAACTGACCCGGGCCACCCTTGCCATCATCGCCAATCAGGGTGAACGTGGCATTGCCGCGCGTACATCCCGCCGTTCTCGAGAGTTCCTGAGCGCCCTGTGCACCACCGAAGAACTGCGTCCGCTCGCCGCTGTCTCCGGCCGGGCAGAAGAACTTCTGGACCTGGATGGATCCAGTGTTCGGAGCCGATGGCGTCCGCTGGTTGACGACGTTGATGATCGTCGTCTGGCCCGGCCTGACCTGGATGTTCGAGACATTGGCAGCGGGCTCGAATCCCTGGGGCGCCTGCGTCTCGACGAGCGTATAGGTTCCCGGCTCCAGTCCGCTGAAGATCGCCACACCGTTGGTGTTGGTGCATTGTTGGCCGGCACCGTCACCCTGGAGGTCGAAGCAGGCTCCCTGGAGCGGCTGGCCTTCCGGATTCCGCTTGTTGACCTGGACACGGCCCGGCTTCAATTCATTTTCCACCGTCGCGTTCGTTGTCCGGTTATTGCGGATCTCGACGTCCTGCGGATCGGCCCACTGGTAGTTGTTCGACGGTGTCACCGTTTCGCGCAGCGTCCAGGTCCCGACCGGGACATCGTTGAACCGGATAGCGCCGTCGTTGGCGCCGTCGGTGTTGTCACAGACCTGGGCGGTGACAGGAGCATTGCCGTCGAAGAGCCGGAAGCAGGCTCCAGCCAGGGGATCGCCGTCGGTATCGACCTTGGAGACCACCAGGTCTCCGGTTTCTTCCGGCGGTGGCGCTTTCTCGTCGGCGACTGTCAGGTTCAGCGATGCACCGGGGTTGACCCTCACATCACGATCGTCCGCTGGCAGGTACCCAGCCGGCGCGGTCGTTTCAACGAGGGTGTAGTCGCCAGGCGCCACGTTGGAGAAGGTGGTGCGGCCATCGACCGTGCCGTCGTCCCCATCGCAGAACGGACCGTAGGTCCTGTCGCCTTCCAGCGAGAAGCAGGCGTTCTCGAGTTTCAGGGTCGCGTCGGTGGAATCGACCTTGGTGATGACGAGCCGGCCCGGTCTCGGATAGTTGATGACCGAAATCTCTCGTTGTTGACCGGCCACGACCGTGAATTCGATCGGCGAGGAGACCTGGTAGTTGCTCGACGGAGCCCGTGTTTCCACCAGGAGGTACGTGCCCGCCGCAAGACCCTCGAAGACGATCGTGCCGTCGTTCGGCTGACCATTGCTGCTGTCGCAGGCGGTCTGGATCGTTGTGTTGGCCTTGCGCACCGCGAAGCAGGCGCCGGTCAACGGTTCGTCATCGGGATCGACCTTGAGCACGGTCAGCGTCGCTGGCTCCGGCAACGGATCGAGCCTGATCTCGTAGGTATTGGTGACGCCTGGATCGACGGTCACTGTCCGCGCCGCGAGTTCCCGATACCCTTCAGGCAGGTTGGTGAGCACGAGATCGTACTCTCCGGCAGGTACCTCGATCAGCCGGATCACGCCGTCGAGCGAGTTGATGTCGCTGGCATCGCCATCACAGGCGGCGATGGTAGTGGCCCCGCGCAACTCGTAGCAGAGACCTGAAATGCGCTGGCTGGTGGCGTTGTTGACCGTCACCAGTTCGATCGCCCCGGTCGTTTCCGCCTGCTCGAGCTCGACGGTAATGGTCGCCACATTCTCGGCGCCGTCTTCCACCGTGATCGACGGCTCGGTCGCGCTCAGGAATCCGTCGATGTTGGCGGTGCTCTCGTCGGTCAGGGAAACCGCATACGAGCCTACCTGGACACCGGCGACCACGATCGTGCCGACCGTATCGCTGCCGTCGCCATCTGCGTTGTCACACACCGGGCCGTAGACGACCGCATTGCCGGACGAGAGAACGACGCAGCCGTTTGCCACCGGATTCCCGTCCGTGTCCTGGATCAGGATCGTCAGGTCCACGGTGACTGGCGGCAGGGATACGAGCGCGAACGCCACCTCGGCCGTCTCTTCCGCGGTGACGGTGACATCCTGCATCCCGGGGTCCTCTATTCCGCTGGGAGTATTCGAGATGGCAGCCGTGTAGTCACCGGGCAGGATTCCATCGATCAGGATGACACCCGCCGTCCCGTCGCTGTCGCCGTCCTGGTTGTCACAGACCGTGACTGCGTCGACAAGGCCAACGCAGGTTCCTCCCAGCGGTTCGTCGTCCAGCGTCACGGTGAAGAGGACAGAGCCGGTGAGAGGTTGATCGTTGACGAATTCGACATCCAGTTCGCCGCCCGGCGCCAGATCGACCAGCTGCTGCCCGGCAGTGGTGAAGCCATCCGGCGCGGTGGATTGAACGATGGTATGGGAACCGGCGGCAACATCCTCGAAGCTGACTGTCGTGCCGTCGCCGCAATCCTCCGAGCCACCATCAAGGGCGTAGCAGGCGCCATCAAGGGAATTCCCGTCGCCGTCGACGGTGGTGACGGTGATGGTGCCGGGAGCCGCCTCGTGTTCGACGAGGAACGGATCGTTTTCTCCGGCCGCCACGGTGATCTCGCGGTCATCGACGGCAAGGTATCCAGGAGGCGTCTGGGTTTGATGCAAGGTGTACGTGCCGGGAGTGATGTCGGCCAGCGTCGCAAAGCCATCGTCGGCGATACCGCCATTGGTGTCGTCGTCGCACTGGGCGGCAACCTCGTCGTCACCGTCCAGCAACGACCAGCAGGCGCCGGGCAAGGGTTGCTGGTTCGTATCGACCGCCACGATCCGGGCAATTCCGACAGTGGCATCCAGGTTGACGGTAATGCCGGTCGTTTCGCCTTCTTCGACGTCGACCGCCTCGACATCCGACCCCACCTCGAACCCGTCCGGAGACTCGTTCATGGTGATCGTCCAGGTGCCTGCCGGAACGTCCTCGATCAGCAGGACGCCAGCATCGTCATCCTGGTCACCGTCCTGGTTGTCGCAGACGGAATCGGTGACGCCGACGATGGTGAGACAAGTGCCCTCGTCCTCAATTGCGTCGCCGTTGGCGTCCTCTACCTGGACCTCGATCGCGCCGGGTTCCGGCTCCTCGGTCGGTTCCACCGTCGGTTCTTCGGTTGGCTCCTCTGT
>CAZSUN010000019.1:0-13758 GCA_964610045.1 uncultured Sphaerobacteraceae bacterium | reverse complement strand
TATTCGCCCGGTTCAACATCCTGGAGCAGGATGATGCCGTCCGTATCATCGGCGTCGCCTTCGCCGTTGTCACAGGCAGACGGCGGGTTGCGCATGCCAATCGTGCTGGTGGTGTTGAGTTCGATACAGATCGGACCGCTGGATTGGTCGAGTTGCGAGACATCGACGCGGACGCCGGTTCCACCCTGGCCCGGTTCCTCGGTCGGGAACTCGGGCTCTTCGCTCGGTTCGGGTTCCTGCGTCGGCTCTGCCGTGGGCTCGGAGGTGGCAGAGGTGTTGACGGTCACTTCGGTGGTGACGCCCGTTCCGGGATCGATGGTAACCGGCGTGTCACCCACCGGCTCGTACCCGTCGATGGTGTTGGTCTGCCGAAGCGTGTACGAGCCTGACGGGACATTGAAGAAGCCGGTGCGGCCGTTGTCCGGGAAGTCGTCGTCGTCATCGCAGGATGTGCTGACGCTGGTCCCGTCGTACACGATCTCGAAGCAGGCGCCGCCGACGTTGTTGCCGTCCTGGTCCTGCAGGGTGACGATGAGGTTGCCTGGCTCGCCAAGCCCGCCTGGCTCCTCCGTGGGCACGTCGGTCGCGACCGGTTCCTCGGTCGGTTCGTCTGTTGGCTGGGGCTCCTCCGTCGGCACATCGGTGGGCTGTGGAGCCTCGGTGGGTTCCTCGGTTGGGAACTCCGGTTCTTCCGTGGGTTGTGGTTCTTCAGTCGGCTGATCGGACGGCAGGATCGTCACTTCGAGCAAGGCATCGCCTGCCGCAATCGTCACATCCTGGTCATCGACCGCCTGGTACCCATCCGGCACCTGGGACATATGCAGGACGTAGTCGCCGACGGGCACGTCATAGAGGCCAACCTTCCCATTGAGCGGGAAACGATCGGCAGTGCCTTCAAGATCGCAGGCTTCGGCAACCACATTGCCGTCCTGGATCAGCTGCCAGCACGGTCCACCGACCAGGTTGCCGTCGGGATCGTAGAGATCGACCTGGAGGTTCCCGGTTCCGGCCGGCGCCTCGGTGGGCACCTCGGTCGCCTCGGGTTCTTCCGTAGGTTCATCGGTTGCTTCGGGTTCCTGCGTCGGCTCCTCGGTGGGGAACTCAGGCTCTTCCGTGGGTTCCTGGGTTGGTTCCTCTACGGCGAAGGCGGCACTCCGGACCTCAACATCAACCGCGTCGCCGGGCTCTACCGTGAACTGGGTTGGGGATGCCGCTTCGTAGTCATCCGGCGTGCGGGTCTCAACAACCCACCAGGTTCCGGCGGGTACGTCGAAGAAACCGGTGCGGCCATCATCGGCGGCGTCACCGTCCTCATCGCAGACCTCGTCGGCAACGATCGAGTTGTCATCAGCCACGATCAGGAAACAGGAGCCACCGACCGCGTTGCCGTCGTTGTCCTGGCGAAGGACCACGACATCGCCGGTTTCGGCTTCCGGCTCTTCGGTGGGGGTGACCGAAATCGTGACGGTCTCGCTCCCTTCGGCGCCCGACTGGATTTCTACATCCTGGATGTCATCCACCGGCTCGGTGCCATCTGGCGCCTGGGACATGTGGAGGTCGTACGTTCCCGCGGGAACATCGAAGAATCCCGCCCGCCCATTGAACGGGTTGGCATCGTTGATGTCGCAGCTCTCCGCGACCACATTGCCGTCCTGGAGCAATTGCCAGCAGGCGCCGCCGACCAGGTTCCCCTGCTCGTCCTGCAACGTGACGATCAGGCTGCCGGGCGCCTGCTCCGGCTCCTGGGTCGGCTCCTCCGGTGCTTCGGTCTCCTCCAGGATCCCTCCACCGTCGCCGCTGTCATCGTCACCAGTGTCATCGTCGCCTCCCTGGGAACCTTCCGGCTGGAGCTGGACGACGTTGTCGGTGGCGTCGAGCGACACCTGCTGGTCGCCGATCGGATCGGTGCCGTCCGGCGTCCGGGTTTCAATCAGGGTGTAGGTCCCTGGGTTGAGTCCCTCGGGGAACGACATGAAGGTCTGTCCGTCGTTCGATCCGTCATCGCCATCACAGGCCTGGTTGACCTGTCCGCCGTCCGCGAGTACGTAGCAGCCGCCACCGGCCCCGTTGCCGTTCGCGTCGAGGCGAACGATGGTGAGGGTGCCATAGGTATTGCCGCTGACATCAACCACGTTGCCGGCGCTATCGAACGTCACCTCCGTCCAGCCGAAATCGAGCTGGACCTGCTGGATCGGACCAGCCGTACCATTCGCGACCAATGCGACGTTGATCGTGCCGCCCTGTGACGGAATCAATGCCGTCTGGTTGCCACCATTGGGTGTCGGGATGAACGATCCGACATCCGTCTGGACGACGTACAACGCATCGATCCCGGACGCATCCGCATCGTTGTCGAGCGAGTTCCAGGAGAACCAGGCGCCGGACTGGCCATCGTTGACCGAGAACGAGATTGGGCCGCCGCCTTCACCGCCGGAACCGAAGGTACGCTGCTGGCCATCATTGGTGAACACGGCGAATTGGACGGAGTAATTGCCCGGAGCGATGGGGAAACTGCCACTCCAGATGCCGCCGACATTTCCCAGCTGGCTGGATGAGCAGAAGCTGTCACCGTCGTTGCACCCCAGTTGCGACTGGAAGTCGCCGAAGGCGACGACCTGCGACACGGCGCCGATGGCATTCTGGCCATTGGCAGTCGCAGTGGTTGCGGGTTGGGAGGGACTGGCTGCTGCCTGATCCGAAACCAGCGGCAGGAACAGCCCAAGCATGAGGGTCAAAACCGAGAGTGCGTGAACGGTGCGACCAGACCTGCGGAGACGTCCATCTGGCGACCCGCCCGGTCGAGCGCGATTGACGATTCGACCCAGGAATGAGCGTCGTTGCTGCCGGTGGTGCATCGATGGCCTCCGCGATCGCGCCGATGGAACTGAGTGACCGCCAATGGTGCAGGGCGCCGCGAATGGCGTCCGGACTTCATGCTTGTTCATGTGCCGACAAGAGTACCCTGTGTTCCGTCCGGATGCCGCGATTCGAGATCGAATCCGGCATGAGCCTATCACCCACCCATCCCCCGTCAACATTGCCGCCGAAGCCCCAGGCCCGGACCGGAATGGCCGCGACACCTGGGACTCCGGCAAGAGGCATGGCATGGTGGGAAGGGGGTGGAATAGGTCGATTGCCGTACCTGTTGCCTCTTGTCATTGAGACGCCCAACAGGACAAAAAGGTTACGACTTCCCCAAAAACGATTCGCAGCCGGTCCTCCCGGCAGCCTGAGCGGGACCAGTGGGGAATCGCAGATGCAGTCCACGCACGATCTGCTACCATGCGGTGTACGTTCGCCCCTTTCGACTCCAACCGGGAACCATGCCCAATGTCCACGAGCATCGATCGATCTGTCGAATGGGTCGAGCCCGTGCCAATCCCGCGCGAATCGGGTTGGCGGTCACTCCACGCGAATCCGCTGGTCGCGGCGTTGCTCTACCGGAAGGGCTTTCGGAGCGTTGACGAGGCCGAGGTCTTCCTGCATCCCGACGATGGCCAGTTGCCCGATTCGAAACGGGTGCCGAACATGGCAGCGGCAGTCGCACGCACGGCCGCCGCGCTTGCCCGGCAGGAAACCATCGGTGTCTTCGGCGACTACGATGTCGATGGGGTGACCTCGACCGCGATCGTGGTGACCGCCCTGAGACGGGCGTCAAGCGAGGACCGCGTCGTGTCGCTGCTGCCCGAGCGCAACGATGGCTACGGCCTGAATTCCGCTGCGATCCACCTGTTCCGGCAGCGTGGCGTGTCACTCGTCATCGCCGTCGATTGCGGCAGTACCGATTTCGATCATGCCCGGCAGATTCTCGATGCCGGCATGGACTTGATCGTGATCGATCACCATCACATGACGGAAGCCGGTCCCAGCGGCGCGATCACGGTATCGCCCCGGCTTGATCCATCGAGCGACCTGCAGGACCTGACCGCTGCCGGTCTGGCCTGGCTCTTCGTGCAGGCACTATCAGGGACGAAGGAGGGAGCCAGGGCGTCGTCAGCCGCACAGGCAAGGGACTACCTCGACCTGGCGGCATTGGGGACCGTGGCCGACGTGGCGCCACTGACCGGGCCCAACCGGGTCATCGTTCAGGCAGGTCTCCGGCTGATCCGGAGCGGATCCAGACCGGGCCTGGCCGCCTTGCTGCAAACAGCCAACCAGGAGCCCTCCGGGGTAACCGCACGAACCATTTCGCATGCAATCGCCCCGCGCCTGAATGCCGCCGGCCGCCTGGCCAGTCCACGGCTGGCGCTCGACCTCCTGCTGGCGCCTGACCAGCGGTCGGCGGCCGCACCGGCCCGCGCACTGGAAGAGGTCAACATCCGGCGGCGGCAACGGAGTGCGGATGTCTCGCGTGAGGCCTACGACCTGATTTCTCGCCAACCAGGCTGGCGCGAGAAGCCGGTCATCGCCGCCGCGAGCGATACCTGGGAAGCCGGGATCGTCGGCGCGGTTGCGTCGCGGCTCTCGGAGGAGCTTCGCCGGCCAGTGTTCCTGTTCCGGCGTGCGGATGGGGTGCTCTCGGGTTCGGCACGCTCCGTCGAAGGACTCGATCTGATGGCCTCGCTGGGCGAGATCGATCCGCTGCTCGAACGGTACGGTGGCCACAGCCTGGCGGCGGGACTGTCGCTGCGCGAGGAGCACCTGCCGGCGCTCGAATCGCACCTGACCGGCATCCTCCTCGCCAGCGGGGTCGAGGTTCCTGCGCCGAAACGGCTCAGGATCGACGCCAACCTGCCGCCGGCGCTGGCGACGGTGGAGACCGCCCGCGCGCTGCACGACCTGGAACCGTTCGGCCGCAGCAACGAGGAACCGTTGCTCCGGCTGTGCGGCGTAAACCTGATCCAGTACAGCACGATGGGGAGTGAGCGGAATCACCTGAAAGTGGTCGTGGATGTGGGCGGCAATCGCCTGGATGCGATCGCCTGGCGCGGCGCGGAACGATCGCGCGAACTGATGGCGCGGCGCACGGTCGACCTGGTCGGGCGGCTGGAGATCAACGCCTGGAACGGCCGGGAACGGGTGCAGATGATCCTCGAAGACTTCCGGGCGACGTGATGTCGCCCGGAAGTCCTGCGCCGGTGTTCAGCCACTCGTGCCTGCCTAGCCCTTGACGGCGCCTGCCGTAAGTCCGGCGATGATTCGTCGCTGAACGAGCAGCACACCGATCAGGAGCGGCACCGTGACGACGACCGCCGCCGCCATCCGGACTGCGAACGGCAATTCGAACTGCTGGTTGCCAGTGAACTCCGAGATCGCCACCTGGACCGTTTTCGCGCTGTAATCGAGCGTGAATGTTCGCGCATACAGGTATTCGGACCAGGCGCCGATGAACGCCAGCATGGCGGTCGTCACCATGCCGGGAATCGCCAGCGGCATCAGGACCTGCCACAGCGCCTTCATGGGGGTGGCGCCGTCGACCAGGGCCGCCTGCTCCAGTTCCGCTGGCATCGCCCGGAAGAAATTCGTCAACACCCAGACCGTGAACGGCAGGGTGAAGGTGAGGTAGACGACGATCAGCCCCCAAAGCGTGTTGTAGGCGTTGAATCGCTGCATGGTCTGAAAGAGCGAGCCGAGGATCGCGATGGCCGGGAACATCGTCATCGAGAGAATGAGGTAGAGGACGACCGTGCGACCCCGGAAGTGGAGCCTCCCCATCGCATAAGCGCCGAGCGTCCCGAACAGCAGTGACAATGCCACCACACTCGCCGACACGATGGTCGAGTTGAGCAACGCGCGCATGAAGTTGCCGTTGTTGAACACGGTGCGGTAGTGATCCAGCGTGACCGACTGGGGCCAAAACTTGACTGGTGTCACATAGAGGTCGTTGGTCGGGGTCAGCGACGAAACGACCGCCCAGTAGAACGGAAACAGCGTATAGAGCACGATGAACGCGACCAGGAGCCAGAACCCGATCCTGCCGAGCAGGGATGGCAGGGACGAAGAACTGCCGGGCGAGTAGGACGCCCTGATCTGGTCGAGTTCGGCTTCCGAAGTCTGGATCGAGTTGATGCGGTTGGGCTGGATTGATTCCGATGCCATGTCTAGCCCTCCTCGACCGTTATCAAGCGTGAATACCCCAGGACCATCAGGCCAATGCAGAAGAACACGACCACGGCAGCGGCCGAACCCGCCCCGATCCGGTTGGCCTGGAACAGGAGTTGATAGGTGTAGATCGCAACCGTCATCGTATCGGTTGAGTACTGCTTGAGGACATAGATGAGGTCGAAGACGCGGAACGAGTCCATTGTCCGGAAGATCAGCGCCACGAGGAGGGCAGGCTTCACCAATGGCAACGTGATCTGCCAGAACTGTTGCCACTTGCTGGCGCCATCGACATAGGCAGCCTCATAGACGTCGCCAGGGATGATCTGGAGCCCAGCCAGGAGCAGGAGCGCCATGAACGGCGTGGTTTTCCAGACATCGATCGCGACCACGGAAATCATGGTGGTCGCCTGGTTGGTGATCCATGAGAAATTCCGGCCCTCATCCATCAGCCCAAGCCGGATGAAGATTGAGTTGATGACCCCGTAGCGGTCGTTGAGCATCCAGCTCCAGAGCAGGGATGAAACGACCGTCGGGATCGCCCAGGGAACGAGCATGGATGTCCGGACGAGACCACGACCGCGAAAGCTCGAATGGATGGTCAACGCGATGATCATGCCCAGAATGGTTTCGAGCGTCACCGAGGAGACCGTGAAGATGATCGTGTTCTTCAATGCCCGCCACCAGAGATCGTCCTCCAGGAGGCGGCGGTAATTCTCCCAGCCAACGTTGCGCACTTCACGTGCACTGGCGAGGCGGGTATTGGTGAAGCTCAGGCGGAAGGTCTCGAAAAGAGGGTAGATGGCGACCGCGAAGACGACGATCAGGCTCGGCAGGACCAGCAGCCAGCCGAGTCGCTCCTGCTGGCGGCCGACGGCTGTTTTCGGTCCCGCGAACGCAGTGAAGCGCTTCTTCTCGGATGCGCGAGGAACCGGCGGGCTGACTTCGACGGCAGTGATTTCAGGTTCCATGCCCTGCCCCCATCTGGAATGCGGAACGGGCGAGCCCCGTTTGCACCTGGCTCGCCCGCTCCCCTATCCAGTGGTAATCCTGATGCCCGAACTAGACGTCCGCCATCACGTCCTCAAGCGCCGACGCCAGATCGGACACCCGCGACGCAGTGTCAGCCGAGCCGGTAAGGATCTCGTTGACGGCGGTGAAGTATTCCAGTGACGCCTCACCATAGAGGTCGGCTGTGACCGTCGACGGACGGGCCACGGCACCGCCGTTGAACGTATCGAACAACTGACCGAAGAACGGGTTCGCCGCCAGGATGTCGGCATCCTCGTACAGGGCGCCAATCGTCGGCAGGTTCGAACGCTCGATCGCGCGCGCCTTCTGCACTTCCGGCGAAACCATGTACTTCGCGAACGCCTTGCCGCCGTCCTGGTTCTGCGAGTACTTGGACACGAACATCTGCCAGCCGCCGAGCGTCGCGGCGTGGGCAGCCCCATCACCCTCGCCCATCGGCAGCTGCGTGATGTCGAAGATGCCCTTGATCACCGAATCGTCGGCAGCGCTCAGGGAGTAGGCGTACGGCCAGTTGCGCATGAATGCGGCATTACCACCCTGCCAGATCGCGCGGGAGTCCTCTTCCTTGTAGCCGGTGACGGCTTCCGGCGAGATGGTGCCAACCCAGGACTTGGCGAGGTCGAAGGCAGCCTTTGCCTGGTCGTTGTCGACCGAGACTGTGCCATCCGGTTCGATGATGGAACCGCCGCCGTTCGAATACTGCCATTCGAGCGCATTGCAGGTGAGACCTTCGTAGGCACCGCCCTGCCAGGTGAACCCGGCAAACGCGGTGTTGTTCGGGCTTTCGCCTTCGGCAATCGCCGTGGCCTGGTCCGTCAGCTCCTGCCAGGTTGTCGGCGGAGCTTCGAAGCCATACTTCTCGAGGAGATCGGTACGGTAGTAGAGCAGCCCAGCGTCCGTGAACCACGGGAGACCGACGAGCACACCGTCGACCGTGTTGTTCTCCTGGATGCGGGAGAAGAACTCGACATCGCCGACCTGGTCGGTGAGGTCGACCGCGTGGGCGGCGAAGATGCCCGGCCAGATCACGTCGATCTGGGCAACGTCGATGTCGCCAGACTCGGCGGCCATCGTCTGCTGGAGGAACGTCAACCGCTCGGTGGCGGAATCCGCGCCCTTGATGTAGTTGACGGTCGCGCCCGTGGCTTCGGCGAACTTGTCGCAGCACGCCTGGTCGAATGGCGCGCCGGGGCCATCGGCGCCAAGTTGCACGTTGAGCGTCACACCCGTGAGGTCGGGAAGGTCGGCCGGGACGGTGATCGACCAGCCGGCGGCTTGCTCACCCGCGGGAGACGCATCCTGCGCGGCGGCACCGTAGGAACCCAGGATGGTGCCCATCATGGTTGCGCTGAGCCCGAGGACTCCACCACGCTTGATCACATCACGACGGGACATCGTTCCGTTGAACGACTCCTTCATCAGCTCGTTGACGGGGTTGGGGAGATACCGGATCACGTTGCCTATCCTCCTCGATACAGCATTTGATCGGTTCCGACGCGGCGAGGGTTTCTCATTAGCCAGAAAGGTGATGCCTTGGCCCACAATTCGACCGTGATTCGCCAGAACACGCCGCAAAGGGCTCTTCGACTGAAGACGCTTCGACGGTGATACACCCTTTTTCGGCGGGCGTCAAGAATCATGCGGGATGCACAACGGACATCACCCCAGTCAAACGACCGGGGATTCCGCACCCGAAGCCGTAGCGTTTGCGAGGCTCCCGCCTCGATAGAGGGACGGGCAGGTCGCAACGTTCCGGGCCGTTGCAGAACGAGCCGTGAGCGTCCGTCGTTGCGCCAGGATGCGTCAGGGGTTGCCGGGGGAGGACGGCGATTCGCCATCCGGGAGTTCGAACCGGCCCGATTTTCGCGTGAGGTTGAGCCGGTAGACGATCTGGTCCGGCCGGAAATCGGGAAAGGGGCTGTTTTCGCCGAACAGCACCAGGTGCGCGAGCCGGCGTTCCGCGTCGGTGGACAGTTCCTCGAACTCACCGTCGGCGATCACGCTCGACCAACGGTCCTCGGCGAATGCCTCATCCACCTCAAACGCAACCTTCGGCTGCGCCCGCATGATCTCGATCTTCCGGCCTGGACCGCTGAACGCATAGACCGCACTGCCATCGTACCCGTAGGCAAGGGGAACGACGTACGGCCGGGCTTCGCCGTCGAATTCGGTGGCACAGCAGGCAATGCGTCCAACAAGCGCCGATCGCAGGAGTCGCTCGATACCATCGTCACCAAGGATGTAGATCTTCCCCATCGCCGACCGAACCCCATCCCGATGTCGTTTCGACCCCGGAGCGTGCCCTGTCGGACGCCCCATGCGAAGCATAGCGCCCCGGCCTGGCAGGCTGGACTATTGATACATCACGTACAGCGGGACGGGATCGAGGGCGAGGACTTCGCCGGGTGTCATGAGGGGATTATCGAGGTTGTAGAACAGCTTGATGCCGGCGTATTCAACCGGAACCATCCGATTGACGAAGTCATAGGTCGCACGCTTTTGGTCGGGAGGGCCCCAGCCATCGGCATCGATCACGAGTTGGACGCCGCGTAGTGGCACGAGCTGGTCCTTGTTGGTAATCATGGTTTCAATGAACTGGTGAACGATCAGGACCTTCGGTCCAACTCCTGCCTCGGCAGCGAGTGCGATCAGGTACTGCTGCGCCCACTGGATGTCGGCCGCATCGACGCTGCCGATCTGTTTGCCCGGGATCTGTCCTTCGTCCATTGCGAATTCCGGGTCAATCGCGAGGTGGACGTGATCCTGCATCAACCAGGGGCGCAGGCCAGTAACATCCTGCTCGACCGTGCGATAGCCTATCTGGGCGTCCAGAATCAACAGGAGCCCGTTCTCGCGGGTGAACTCCGCGTATTCATTGAGCACGGTCGATGGCGTATCCAGCAGGTAGCTGCCGTCGCTTTGAGGCTCTTGCTGGGCGACGGAAGCAATCACCTGGAACGCAATGACGACGGGATGGGACGGATCGGCCTCTTCATATTCGGCAGCCTGCTCGCGGAGTAACTCCAGCAACCGCTGCATGTCATATTCGCCAAGGACACCCATCTGGGGGTTTCCGGGAAACCCGTAGAACGCAAGGATGCGGTTGTCGGGCAGGATCCCCCCGACGGTTGTTGGTTGCTCCTCCACCTCTTCCGGCTGCAGGTTGAGCAATGGAGCATCGGAAGGAGTACCGGCACCGTCGGCGCCGGTCACCTGGAGGGAATCGGTCGAGATATCCGGTTCGACCGTGGGTTTCGGATCAGCGAATTGAAGTTGCGGCGAATCCGGCACTTCGGCGACAAGGGGAGCTTCGAAGGTGTTGGTGCCGCCGGCAGCAGGATTTCCCATCCAGAGAGACGCTCCCACCAGGACAAGCACCGTGAGGAATGCCAGTGGGCGCTCCCCGGGAAACCGGCCAAAGAATCGGAGGACGCGCGCCAGCAGGGCCTCACTCCTCGGTGCGGCAGGAGGCGGTGTGGTGGAGGTCATCCAGTCGGACGAGAACGGCTTGGGATGCTGCGGCATGAACATGAGACCTGGTACGGATAGTGGCGACAACGGGAAGGCAACCTCGCCACGCTCACGCAGTTGGGAACCTGAACCAGCAACCGCGCGGGAGTTTCGGGCAATCTGCACTATGCCATGACGGTCAAACGCCCGGCCATTCCCACCGGGATATACGCGCCGATCGGCAATCAGGATGTCTTGCTAGGTCGACACCGGCGCGAGATTCGGAGGGTGTCTGGCATGGGGAAGGAAACGACCTCCCGGGTGTCGACATGGAGGCGTACCTCACGCAGGCGACCGCGGAGGATCGCCCGGGCGAGGACAGGTTGCCTTTTACCTGGATTCGGTATCATGCCGGGTCCGAGTGATCGCTGCTGGAAAATCCCGGAGTGGCGGAGCTTGTCTCCGCTGCAGTCGGGCAGAGACGAACTCTGCCGCTACCGGGAGGATCCCCAACCATTCAGCCGGAGTTGGTATCAGACCGTGCGACAGATGACTGGCGTGCCGATGTTGGCCCAATCCCAGAAGTATTGCGCGTCGTCGAGCAGCAGGTTGAGACAGCCGTGACTTCCGGGACGGCCGATAGTCTCAGCCGTTTTCCACCAGGCGTAGTGCAGGGCATGGCCACGATCGGTGAAATACTGGGTGAACAACACATCCTTCAGGACGTAGTAGCTTTCGGCCCCGATCGACCCGCTCTCCATCGTTTCGTTGGCGACCCGGTTGTTGATGGCGAACCATCCCGGCGGGGTCTCCCACCCCGGCATCCCGGTGGTCGTCACCACGGTTCGCACCGCCTCCCGCCCTTCATAGGCAACCATCAGTTGCTGGGTCAGGTGCACGTCGATCCAGCGGCCTTCGGACGGCGCGTCGTCTGGGAGAGGAGGGGGCTGGACGGGCGCGTGACGCACGATGTTCCGCGCGTAGACGTATCCGCCATCCTCCAGCAATGCCCAGGTGATCTGGTTTTCGACAACCGCTTCGCCTCGCACCCACTGCACGACAACGACATCCTCCCCCAGGGCGAGGGTCCTGGTCGTGGCGCTGGCGGTCGTTGGCTCGGCGCGGACATTGGTCTCCGCAACGGTGATCCCCTGCCAGACATCGAGCCGCCAGTTCGCAGTAGGGCGGTCGACATTCGCCGTCGTGGTGGCGTTGGCCAGGAACTCGGCTGCAACCCACCCGGAAAACCCATCGACGTACCCGGGAACCCAGGTCGAGTGGTCACCCGGTGCGGCGATGAACTCCGCATTGTTCGGCAGCACGGCAATCACGTCGGCATCGGCGGCGGGGGCGGAACGCAACCGCAACCCCTCGTCCGCCGTCACGAGGGTGGTCGTGCCCAACGTTGGCGGCGCCGGCAGGAACGCTTCGTCGCCAGGGAACGCATCGGCGGCAATGGAAGTGTTGACTGGCTGCATGGTGACGTTTCCGTCCGTCCCGTATTCCAGGACAACGCACTCGAATACCTGTGCCGTCTTGCCGTTGCTGGGGAACGGCTCGGACATCGGCAGGCCGAGCAGCTGGACCTGACCGTGATCGGCCCAGAACGGGGCAAAGGGATCGCTCAGGGTGTGCCCCGACTCGGCAAAGAACTCGCACCCGCCGGTTCCGACCGCGCAACCCGCGACAGCCGCGCGCGCCGTGGCAGGAGCCAGGGTGCGGATGGCGGTGTCCGGCAATGGTGCCGCCCAGATCTGGCCATCGCTGCCGGTGGTCGGATCGTAGAGGAGCGCCAGGGCCTGGAAATCCTGGCGAATCGTGCCAGTCCCCTCGATGAGTCTTGGTTCGGAAATGGGGACGCCGGGCCCCGATGTGCCACCCGCGAGCATCCAGGCTGCCAGGAACGGCTGGTCGAGATTATGCCCGGTTTCGGCAAAGTACTGGACATCGGAACTGGCTGCAACATCGGTAATCGTTCCGGCATCAGTATCGGGCTCGAGTTCAACGGTCGGTTCCGGCTCGATCACCACATCGTCGTCGTCGATCGGTGTCGTGCCTTCTCTCGGCTCGATCGGCGGGGATTCCTGCGCCATCGCTGCCCGCCGGGATGTGAGCAACACTCCGATTCCGCCGGCAACCAGCGCGCGCCGGGAAAATGAAGCTGCGGCGCCGCGCATGGGTCGGACTTCGTGTCCGGGTATTTCGACTGGCGTGTTGTCACCATCCAGGAAAGTCATGATCGTTCGCCGCCTACAATGGACTACGTGTGCGTCGTCATTCGACCCACGACTGGCATACGTCGTGCGCGGGTTTCGTGGTTGTAAACGCCCGGGGACAAGGGAAGGTGTCTGAATCCATGTCACTACAGAGGCAGACCGGTCCGATCCGGATCGGCGCGGTATTCCCGCAAACCGAAATCGGGAATGATCCTGTGGAGATCGCGCGATACGCCCGGGGAGTGGCCGAACTCGGGTACTCGCATCTCCTCGCCTACGATCACGTCCTGGGAGGCAGTCAGCAGGCGCATCACCCAAAGTTGGTGGGCCGCTATGACGAGCACAGCCGGTTTCACGAAGTCTTCGTGCTCTTCGGCTACCTGGCTGGCATCGTCCCTGGCATGGAACTGGTGACTGGCGTCCTCGTTTTGCCCCAGCGCCAGACAGCCCTGGTCGCCAAGCAGGCTGCGACACTCGATCTGCTGACAGGAGGCAGAACCAGGCTCGGGGTTGGGATCGGCTGGAATGACATCGAGTACCAGGCGCTGAACGAGCCATTCGGGAACCGGTCGCGCCGGTATGTCGAACAGATCGAAGTGCTACGAGCGCTCTGGGCCGACGAGATTGTGACGTACGAGGGCCAGTGGCACACAATCGACCACGCTGGAATCCAGCCGCTGCCGGTTCAGCGCCCGATTCCGATCTGGATTGGTGGCACCGCCGAAGCTGCCATCCGGCGCGCTGCCCGCATTGCCGATGGATTCATGCCCAACGTCGGCGCCGGAGACCCTGGATCCCAGGCGATGGCAATCCTGACCGATGAACTGGCGACGGCCCGCCGCAATCCTGCCGCTTTTGGCATCGAACCCCGGATCAACCTGTCGAGCGGCGATCCGGACACATGGAAACGCGACCTCGACTGGTGGCGGCAGTATCCCGTGACCCATGTCACCGTGAACACGATGAATGCCGGGTTCCGCACCATCGACGAACACCTGGAGGCACTCCACCGCGCGCA
>CAZSUN010000018.1:48456-54456 GCA_964610045.1 uncultured Sphaerobacteraceae bacterium | reverse complement strand
CGATCGTCCACGGTCCGAATCCTGCTCATCTTCGGCATCGTTGCTACCATGTTCGCGACTCCAGGAGCGCCCGTTACCGCCATCTCGACGGGCATTCGGTGGGACGACCTGGACCAGTCATTGTCCTCGTATGCCACCGAGAGCAACTTCCTCGTTGCCGAGTTCGCCGGAAATGGCTGTATCACCATCCACGCCCGCAATGCGGACCAACCGCTTGCCATCGCCTCCGTCTTCAAGCTCTACGTGCTGGGCGAACTCGCCCGCCAGGTGCAGTTGGGTGATGCGGGTTGGTCGGACACCGTCCAGGTCTCCGACGACCTGCGCAGCATGCCCTCCGGTGATTACGCCTGGGTGAAGGCGGGAACGAGCACCACCGTGCGCGACCTCGCCGAAGCGATGATCTGGCACAGCGACAACACCGCCACCGATCACCTGATCGATTATCTTGGCCGGGACAACGTGCAGCGCGCCTTTGCCGCCTTCGGCCAACAGGATCCGGAACGCAACAGCCCACTCCTGCTCACCCGGGAGTTGTTCGGGATCAAGATGTCGCAGTCGGAGGACTGGATGAGCCGGTACATGGCGGCTTCCGATGACGAGCAACTGGCGATGGTCGAGGCCACGATCGATCCAATGCGGATCAATCCTGACGGGGGCTGGGGAAACTGGAATGGTCCAACCGCAATCGAGGGCATCGAGTGGTTCGCCTCGGCGAACGACCTGTGCCGGGTGATGTCGTCGCTGTGGTCGATGGGCGCGCAGACGGGGCTCGAACCCGTGCGGGATATCCTGACCGGCAACCGCAGCGGCGTCACCGACACCGCGACCTGGCCGCTGGCCGGGTACAAGGGCGGGTATGAGGCAGGCGTGGTCAACCTCACGTTCGTGCTCCAGCGGTCGGATGGCAGGGTCTTCTTCGTGACCACGGGCTACAACCAGGAGTACGGCTCGGTGGCGCAATCCGCCGGTCGCGGTGAACTCGACGGTGTGTTCGCCTGCCTCGGGGTGGTCGCCGGCGCCGGCTCGTGCGCCACGCCGGGATAACGGGTTCGGCAGGTCGCGGCCGGTTCGACACGATTCGGTGACATTCCGGCTTGACGGTGACGGTACGCTCCCTGCAAACCGTTCGAGCCTGACCCCTGGAGGATACCCGTGCCGACCCCCAACGTTCGACTCTCTCGCCGCGCCCTTGTCGCCGGGGCTGGCGCGGTCACCGGCAGCCTTGCCCTGGGCGTGAATCCGGCATTCGCGCAGACGCCCGAAGCATCGCCAGTGGCGTCGCCCACGTCCCCAATCCCGGCGATCGACCAGATCACGCTCTACGGCCAGTTGCGCGACGACCTGCTGGCGCGCGGCCGCGCCCTCATTGGTGCGCTCGTCGCCGGAGAGTACGACGCCTTTACCGCCCAACTTTCGCCGGAACTTGCGGACCTTGTTGGCGGCGATGGTGCACGGGAGTTCATGGCTGCGCTGCAGACCAACCGGGTTGTGCTGACCCTACCGGATCTGGGCGTGTGGATGAATGGCCATTATGACGGCACCGGATCCATGGCCGGCTACTTCTACCAGGGCGGCGGCATGGAATTCGTGGTCGAGACCGATGTGCCGCAGGGCGGCGATGTCCCCACCGGCACGTGGAGCGGCACGATCGGGCCTGGTGTCCTCGACCTCGGCATCGAGATCACCTTCGCGGGCACGGTGGACGATTTCTCGGCGACCCTGGCGGTACCGTCACAGGGCATGACCGCGATGCCGTTCGGGAGCGCGACACTCGTGCCGGAACAGCCGATTGGCAGACCGCTGGACGACGAGGGATTGCCGGTTCTTCCGGCAGTCAACCTGTACCGTGCGGCGTATGCCTGGGGAGATGCGATCCTCGTCTTCAACGCCGGACCCGCGGACGATGAGACGTGGGGCTCGCTCGAACTCCAGGCGATGCTGCCGTTGCCGGCCGATCCGGCGGAGGGCAGCGTGCCCGTGGGCGAATACCGGCTGCCGGCCGATGCGCAATTGTTCGTCGCCTGGGGCGGTGACACCGAATTCCGGAATTACCATGCCGCCACCGCGCAACAACGTCATGCGAACGACCTCCTGATCTGGCGTTCGGGCGGATCGTGCCCGGAAGGCAGCGGCATGGCGAACGAGGACTACTACATTTGGGGGTTGCCGCTGGTCGCGCCGGTGGCGGGCACGGTCGTGGCGACGATCAACGATTTGCCGGACATCCTGCCGTCGATCAATCCGGACAGCGCCGCCTCGATGCCCGCGACCCCGGCCCACCCGGCGGGCAACCACGTCGTGATCCAGGTCGCGGATTCGGAGTTCGTATTCGTTTGCCACATGCAGGAAGGGTCGGTAGCAGTGTCGGTTGGTGATGAGGTGCAGCCGGGCGACCCGATCGGAGTCGCCGGAAACTCCGGCAATACATCCGAACCGCACATCCATATCCACATCCAGACTGCGGCCGACCTGTTCGACCCGGCAACGATTGGGCTGCCACTCGTCTTCCGCGACCTGCAATTGAATGGGAGGCCGGTCCAGCAGGCAACCGGCATTCAGGGCACGTTCATCGAACCGGCGTAGAATCAGGCAACGAATCCCCGCCTGTTGGAAAGGTTCCTTACGGATGTTGATGCGTGCTCGCTCCCTGATTGTGGCCCTGGCCGTCTTGCTGCTCCTGCCATTGGGCGCGTTCACCCAGGCGGCGGCATTCGACCCCGCCGCGTTCGATGTTGGCCTCGATCCGGTGGCAGATGGCTTCACCGAGCCGGTGTTCGCGACCAATGCCGGTGACGACCGCCTGTTCGTGGTGGAGCGGGCCGGGGTGATCCGGGTGATCGAGAATGGCGAGGTCTTGTCCGACCCGTTGCTGGACATCACGGATCGGGTGGGTTCCGACGCAAGCGAACGGGGGCTCCTTGGGCTGGCGTTCCCGTCAGATTTCCCCGAAACCGGCCTCTTCTATGTCAGCTACACCGATCGCGATGGCAATTCGGTGATCTCGCGGTTCCAGGTGCCGGACCAGGGGGCGATCGCCAACGTCGAGAGCGAGCAGGTCATCCTGACCCAGGACCAGCCTGAGTGGAACCACAACGGCGGCATGATCGCGTTCGGGCCGGACAACTACCTCTACATCGGGTTCGGCGACGGTGGCGGTCAGGGTGATCCGGACCTGAACGGGCAGGATTTGGGCACGTTCCTCGGCAAGATCCTGCGGATCGAGGTCGATCCGAACTACACGAACGGTGCGGCGTACGTGGTGCCAGAGGACAATCCGTTCGTGGGTGACGCCAGCGCGCTGCCGGAGATCTGGGCGTACGGCCTGCGCAATCCCTGGCGGTTCAGCTTCGACACGGTGACCGGCGATTTGTGGGTGGCTGATGTCGGGCAGAGTGAGCAGGAAGAGGTGAACGTGATCGGGGCGACCGAGGCCGGGGTGAACTTCGGCTGGAGCGACATGGAAGGGCCGGACTGCTTCAACGTTGCCAACTGCAATCCGGACGACTACACGCTGCCGATCTTCACCTACACGCACTCAAGCGGAGACGGCTGCTCCATCACTGGCGGGTACGTCTCGCACGGCGAGGAGTTCGCCGTGATCGAGGGCGTGTACGTCTTCGGCGACTACTGCACCGGTCTCATTTGGGGTATCGGGCAGGATGCCGACGGCCAGTGGGTCGCCTCCGATCCGGTCGAGACCGGGCTGCAGATCAGTTCGTTCGGGCAGGGCGCAGACGGCACGGTCTACCTCGTCAGCTATGGCGACGGCACGATCTACGAGCTCGTCCCGCCGCTTTAGCGACCTCGACAGGTCCGGCTGCACGCCATCGGACCGTACGGGCGGACCCCGGAGCGGAGCGGAGGGTCGTCCGCCCCCGCGCCGGGCGCGCTTGGGCGGACGACCACCTCGCCTGGCGGCTCAACCCAACCCCTGACCCCTTCCCGGCACGGGAAGTGGAACCGTGGGTCTGCCCGTACGGAGTGGCAAAGCGGCCGACGCTCCCTGCCGGGGCGGATGGGTGGAGCGCCGCCCCGGGCGTCCTCGTCCGTTGCCGAATGACGAACGGGGCCGGGTGATTGCAGTCACCCGGCCCCATTCGGCCTTCCCCTTCCCACACCCCATCCGGCAGCGTGGGCCCCGTGGCGGAAGTGTCCCGATTCCGGCCGAAGCCGTACGTACACTCCATGCAACGAACCATACACGACCCGTTCCCCGGTGTGTAGGTGTGCCCGATTGTCAGGCTGCGGCAGCTTCCTCGAAGGCCGCATCGAGGGCGTCGATCGCCGCGTCGACATCCGTCCGCGACACGATCAGCGGCGGGCACAGGCGGATCGTGTTGGCGTGCAATCCACCGCGCCCGACGATCAGGCCGCGACGTCTCGCTCCCTCCTGCACCCGCAGCAGAATGTCCGGCGAAGGCTCTTTCGTCGCCCGGTCGCGCACCAGTTCGATGCCGATCATGAGACCCAGGCCGCGAATGTCACCGATGGCGGCGTGGCGGTCCTGGAGTTCCCAGAGTCGTTCCTTGAGGTACGCGCCAACGGTAAGGGCGTTCTGGCGCAGGTTGTTGGTGGCAATGTAGTTGAGGTTCGCGAGGGCCGCCGTCGTTGCGATGGGGTTGCCACCGAATGTCGAAAGACTGAGCGAACGGATCGAGGACGCCAGCTCGTCGGTGGCGATCAGGCCGCCGATCGGCACGCCATTGGCGAGCCCCTTGGCGAAGACCACCACATCCGGCTCGGCGCCGTACGCCTGGAACCCGAAATCGGCGACTCCCGTCCGGCCCCAGCCGGTCTGCACCTCATCGGCGATGAAGGGCACTCCGTACCGGTCGAGGATTTCCTGGACGCGCACGAAATACTCGGGCGGTGGGGTGATGAACCCGCCCACACCCTGGATCGGCTCGGCGATGAAGGCGGCGGGCTGTCCGCTGGTGGTCGTGGCGATGATCTCCGCGACGTCGTCGGCGCACTTGAGGCCGCAAGATGGGTACTCCAGCCCCCACGGGCAGCGGTAGCAGTATGGACTTTGCGCGTAATGCACCTGGAGCGGCGAGAGGGTGGTCGAACGCCAGCCGCGTTGCCCGCTGGCGTTGATGGTGGCGAACGACCGGCCGTGGTACGAGTGGCGGAGGGCGATCAGTTCGTTGGTATTGCGGTTGAGGGTGGTGACGAGGAAGGCGGCCTCGTTCGCTTCCGTTCCGCTGTTGACGAAGAGGACCTTGTTCAGCTTCTCCGGGGTCATCTCACGGATGCGCTCGGCGAGTTCGATCTGGGAGCGGATCAGGAAGAGGGTGGATGAGTGGGCGATGCGGTCCAGTTGCTGCTTGACGGGCTCGTTGATCTCCGGAATGGCGTAGCCGCTGGAGACAGTGGCGATGCCGCCGAAGAAGTCGAGGTACTGGGTGCCGCCGGCATCATACACGTACTGGCGCTCGCCATGACGAAGTTCGATCGGCTCATCGTAGAAGAGTCCGACCGAGGGGAAGAGGCTTTCGCGATGCCGCGCCAGCAAGTCGGATTGAGTGTCGGACATGGGATCTCCCGGGAGCGGAATTCTGGGCGTCGATTGTGTTGCCGATGGCTGGGTCCTGGCGGACGGATTGCTAGCGTACCCCGGAACCGGATGGAGCGCACGGTCCTGATTTGATGTCAGTGTACGTACGTATTGGCGTCGCCATGTCAACGATCGGGAAGGTGAAACCCGTAATCCTACGGATTACCCCGGCATTCCGGGTGCCTAGACTTGCAGGCAGATGGACGAACTCCATGCCGTGCTGGAGCGCATCGGGGTGGATGGTTCGGAAATCGGTCGAGCAGTGGTTGGAACCAATGCTTACCCCATCCAGTCACTGAGGAAACCGGACGGTCGCGAGCCCCAGCCCGTTGACCGTCCGGTTTTCGCGTGCCGCATGCCCAGGAATGACCATTCCGTGAATCCCAACCATTGATTGCTGGCCCACGCCCTGTCGGATTGATGAAACTCCTGTCCCAGCAGAC
>CAZSUN010000018.1:44380-48356 GCA_964610045.1 uncultured Sphaerobacteraceae bacterium | reverse complement strand
CCCCACGGGTTGCGCCGCTCGCCGTCTCGCCGGACACTTCCCCGAAGGCGAATTCATCTCGACGGCCTCCGCGAAAGGACCAGGGACACCCGTGACCATTTCATCCGACCGCCCGATACGGTGGGGCATCCTCGGCACCGGCAGGATCGCGCATCACTTTGCCAACGGCCTCAAGGTGGTGCCCGACGCCGAACTCCTGGCGGTGGGTTCCCGCACTCAGGCGTCTGCCGATACCTTTGGCGACGAGTTCGGTGTCGAGCGCCGGTACGGCTCGTACCAGGACCTCGCCGCCGATGCGGATGTGGATGTCATCTACGTCTCCACACCCCACCAGGACCACAAGGCGAGCACTCTGCTGTGTCTCGCCGCCGGCCGAAACGTCCTCTGCGAGAAGCCGTTCGCCATCAACGCCGGTGAGGCCCGGGAGATGGTCGATTCCGCCCGCGCGAAAAGCCTCTTCCTGATGGAAGCGATGTGGACGCGGTTCCGACCGGCGATGGTCAAGGTCCGGGAACTGATCGACTCCGGCGCGATCGGCGAACCGAGATTCCTGAGCGCCAACATCGGCTGGATGTCGACCTTCGATCCAGTCTTCCGGCTCTATAACCCGGATCTCGGTGGCGGCGCCCTGCTGGATGGCGGCGTGTACCCGGTCTCGTTCGCCTCCATGGTGCTCGGCACCCCGAGCGCGATCGCCAGTGTCGCCACCCTCGGCCAGAGCAACGTGGACGAGCAGGAGGCGATTGCGCTCGCCTACCCCAATGGCGCGGTTGCCAGCATCGGCGTCACCATCCAGGCGTCGCCGATCAGCATCGGACTCATCCTTGGGACAGAGGGCCGGATCGAGATCCACCACGACTGGCACCGGCCGGAAGGACTCACCTTCACGCCGTACGGCGGGCAGCCAGAGCGGTTCGATTACCCGCAAACCGAGGGGAACGGCTACCAGTACGAGGCGATCGAGGTTGGACGCTGCCTGCGCGAGGGCCTGCTGGAAAGCCCGGTGATGCCGCTCGACGAGACACTCTCGATCATGGAAACGATGGACACGCTGCGCGCCCAGTGGGGTGTGCGTTACCCGATGGAGTGATCGTGACGTCGATTCACGGGACAGCCCCGTCAACGGTGACGCTCCGTCCCTGCCAGGGTGTGTCTGAATACTCGCGCCTGGTCGAGATCTGGCGGAGCGCCGTGGTGGCGACGCACGATTTCCTGGATGCGGACAAGATTGCGTTCCACGAGTCGAAGATGGCCGCTGAATACCTGCCATCGGTTGAGGTCACGGTGGCCGAAATCGGCGGACAGGCGGTCGGATTCTCGGGGACGACACCAGGATTCCTCGCCATGCTCTTCGTCGATGCCGGCTTTCACGGAAAGGGAGCGGGTTCGGCGCTGTTGCTCGAAGCGCTCGGGCGCTATCCCGACCTGCACCTCGATGTCAACGAACAGAATCCGCAGGCGCTCGGCTTTTATCAGCGGCACGGATTTCGCATCGTCGGCCGGTCGCCGGTCGATGATCTGGGCGATCCCTTCCCGCTGGTGCATCTCGCATATTCACCCGTCGCGGCAGGCGGCCAACAGGAGGACGAATCATGGGCATGACCTACGGCAAGGTCGCGGGTGTCGAGAAACCGGTCTCGCGGTTGGTGCAGGGCACGATCCCGCTCTCGGAAGACGACGTTCCCGGCAGCCTGGCGCTGCTGGATGCCGTCTACGAGCACGGGTGCCGCACGTTTGACACGGCCCACGGCTACGGCGGCGGCGCCTGCGAGCGCGTACTCGGCAAGTGGGTGAACGAGCGTGGCGTGCGCGATGAGGTCGTGATCCTCGGCAAGGGCGCCCATCCGTACGATGGCCGCCAGCGGGTCACGCCGGAGGACATCACCCAGGATCTGCACGAATCCCTGCAGCGGCAGGGTGTCGACTTCATCGACATGTACGTGCTGCACCGCGATAACCCCGACCTGCCGGTTGGCCCGATCGTGGAGGTGCTGAATGAGCACAAGCGGGACGGCAGGATCGGCGTCTTCGGGGGATCGAACTGGGCTGCCAGCCGGGTCGCCGAGGCGAACGCCTACGCCGCCGGGCACGGGCTGGAGGGGTTCACGATTTCCAGCCCCAACTACAGTCTCGCCGTCCAGATCCAGCCGCCGTGGGCCGGCTGCCTCTCGGTCTCCGGACCGGCGGGGGCAGGTGAGCGGCAGTGGTACGCGGAGAACGGCATCCCGATCTTTCCATGGTCCAGCCTGGCGGGTGGGTTCTTCTCCGGCCGGTTCCGGCGCGACAACCTCGATACCTTCGAATCCGGGCTGGACAGGCTGTGCGTCACGTCCTATTGCAGCGAGGAGAATTTCCAGCGCCTTGACCGTGTGGAGGAACTCGGGAAGCGGCTCGGGATGTCGATCCCGCAAGTTGCGATGGCCTACATTTTGAGCCAGCCGCTTGAGGTGTTCGCGCTGGTTGGGTGCCGCACGGGTGACGAATTCGCCGACAACGTCGGTGCGCTGGGGCATACCCTCAGCGACGCCGAGCGCAACTGGATCGACCTCAGTTCGGACGAACGCCCGTGGTAGGAGCCCCGCGGGTCGTCGTCGTTGGGGGCGGGGTGATCGGCGCGGCCCTGGCCTGGCGACTCGCCGGTCAAGGCGCAGCCGTGACCCTGTTCGAAGCCGGGCATCCTGGCGGCGGCACCTCGGCGACCTCGTTCGCCTGGCTGAATGCGAACAGCAAGCCGCCGCTGGCCTATCACCGGCTGAACTGGGCAGGCGTCGTCGAGCACATCCGCCTCCGGGAGGAGCTTGGAGCCGCGCCCTGGCTGCACCTGACCGGGAACCTGACCTGGGAGCAGCCTGCCCTGCAGGGCGCGACGGAACCGGATGTCCCGATTCACGGTGAACGCCTGGAGGACAAGGTCGCCCGGCTGCGCGATTGGAATTACCCGGTGGAACTCCTGTCGCGGTCCGAGGCCGCGCGCAGGTTCCCCGATCTGCGGATTCACGATGGGGTGGACGAGGCTGCCTTCTTTCCCCTCGAAGGGTATGCCGAGGCGCCGCTCCTGATCGCCTCACTCCTCGGGCAGGCGACGGCCCTTGGCGCGGAGATCGTGACGGGAAGCCCGGTGGTCGGCTTCGTCCTCAACGAGACCCAGGTGACGGGGGTGGTCACCGCGGACCGGATGCACCATCCGGCGGATGTCGTGGTGCTGTGTACCGGCCGCTGGACGCAGGACATCCTGGCGATCGCCGGGGTGGACTTCCCAATGCGACCCACCCTCGGCCTGCTGGCGGTGACGAGCCCGGTCGCGGCAACCCATCGCACGCTGGTGCATTCGCCACGGGTGAACATCCGTCCGGACGGCGGCGGGCGCTACCTGCTCGCGAATTACGACCTCGATGCCTCGCTGGTGGATGGCGAGAGCGAGGCGTCGCTGATGGCGAAAGCGGAATCATTGCTGGAGCCGGCCGCCGGGGTGCTGCCGGCGTTGCATGGCGCACGAATCGAGGCGTACCGTCTCGGCGTGCGCTCGATCCCCGCTGACGGATTTCCGGCCGTTGGTCCTGTCCCCGACATCGCTGGCCTGTACGTGGTTGCCACCCACAGCGGTGTCACGATGGGCCCGCTGCTCGCCCGCCTGACCGCGCGTGAACTGCTCGACGGGCATCAGGACGAGCGTCTCGCCCCGTATCGCCCATCTCGTCTCTCCACACCCGCACGGTAGGGAAGACCTTCCGGGCCGCATGCAGCGAACCCAGGCATGCGCTTCCCTGGCGCGGCAATGGTCTTCCTGAATGGCGTTGCCCGGTACCCGTCCGGTCCTTCTCCCCCGGACAGTTTCAGGCGAGGCGCTCCGGTGCCCGACTCGTCATCCTGAGGCGAAGCCGAAGGATCCCCGTGCGAAGCACAATCGACCGCAGGTCGATGCCTGAAGACGCCCTCGCCCCGTCCACTTGTGGTGGACCGGCTTCGCCGGGGGACC
>CAZSUN010000018.1:0-44280 GCA_964610045.1 uncultured Sphaerobacteraceae bacterium | reverse complement strand
CCTGAAGACGCCCTCGCCCCGTCCACTTGTGGTGGACCGGCTTCGCCGGGGGACCCTTCGCTTCGCTCAGGGTGATGGCATGCGGGAGTCGGGCCAAACTGTCCGGAAGAGAACCGTCCGGTCCCTGCGTCCCGTGCCACCGGCGCGCACTCGCGGTAGGGGGCGACCTGCCGCCGTCGCGATCGACACCTTGCCGACTGGGGCGCAGGCGGCTGTGTCGGCCCGTGATAGACCCAGCGAGGTCGACCCTTTTCCGAACTACAGCAGGTCAGGAGATTCTGGTTCTACGGGAATTCGTCGAGCCAGATCGGGCTGGACCACGCCTTGCGCCGGTAATCCTCGATCACGATCACCCGGAAGAAATCGCGCTGGAACATCGACCGGGTAAAGGTTGCGCGGGTGAGATCCTCGCCGCGCACGTACTGGCGGATGGTGCCCGCCCCGCCGAGCATGATGCCGATGGCCGGATCGGTCTCGACGATGATTTCGGTGGGCGTGACCTCCACGTTGCGGATCGTGGCGCCCGTGCTGGCGTAGTAGTTCCCGGCCTTCATCGCCGCCAGCAGCGACTCGGGGTCGAGCGACTCCGATTTCACATTGATCCAGCCGCCGAAGCGGTCGAACCGGTCGTGCTTGAAGTGGGCGTCGTCCGCGGCGAAGGCGGAAAACCCACGGTGGCCTGCCGTGGCCAGCGAGTCTGCCAGATACCAGCCGCTGCCGCGGTCGCTGTCGAGGGTGTGACCTTCGTTGTGGATCTCGATGGCGTCGATGGCATTGACGATGCGCTCGCCATCGCTGTGCACGACCCCGTTCCAGCCGGGGTGAGGGATGGCGACGAAGGCCCCGGCGGCGCGTGCCCGCTGGACGAGGTCGATGTCGACTTCATCGGGAGCGATTGTTGCGAAGTCGAGCGGCAGGCCTAACGCGAGCAGGTCCCAGACGATGCCGTTCTGCAAACCGGGAACGTGAATCTCCGCGCCGAAGAGGGTGGTGAAATCGCTGGTGCGAAAGGGCGACGTATCCGTGATCGGGAAGTTGTACCGGCCCATGAAGTGATCGGTGATCGCGACGAAGTCGTAACCCCGGTCCCGATAGGCGGTCACCACGTCGCATGGCGAAAGCAGGCCGTCGGAATTGGTGCTGTGACTGTGGATGTTGCCCTTGTAGTACTGGCCGGGCTTGTCGAACGGAAAATTACGCACGCGGAACGACTCCAGGTTGGGACATGACATGAGGGCGGATTGATCGCCGAGGGACCACCGGCAGGAGTGCCGCGGACATGGTCGCACCATCCGGGCGATCGTGCACGCCTGGCGCTACCACGTTCGGCCGGGAGCGATCTCCTCGGGCGCTGCGTCCTGCGGGTCATAACCGAGCACCTCGCGGGCGTGTTCGATGTCCCAGAAGCGGCGCGGGTTGTTCGAAATGCCATAGCAAAGGACCCAGTCGCGGTCGGATGCGAGGCAGCGTTCCACCAGCTGCACGCAGTCGCGTTCGCTGAGCCAGACCCCGCGGGTACGGCGGCGGGTGGCCAGTTTCGCTTCATCGTTGTCGAATTGCGGCTGCCAAAGATTGTCCGGGTGGGAAGGATCCTGCGGGTCGCGGACCCCGCCGATCCGCAGGCAGTACGCCTTGAGCCCGTGGTGGTCGACGTAATACCGGGCCATCGCCTCGCCATAGACCTTGGACACGCCGTAGAGGGAATCGGGCTGGATCTCGGCGGTTTCGTCCGCAACCCGAGGATCGTCGAGTTGGTAGAGGTCCGGGGCGTTCTGCGTCTCGAAGGTGCCGATGGCGTGATTGGAGGATGCGAACACCACCTTCTCGACTCCGGCCAGGCGCGCGGCTTCGAACACGTTGTAGGTGCCGATCAGGTTGCTGTTGAGAACGGCGTCCCAGGAGGAGCCAACGGCGGATGTGGCGGCCATGTGGACCACAGCGTTGGCGCCGGTGAAAGCCTCGACCAAACCGTCGAGGTTGCGGACGTCGACGATCACATCCGCGTACGGGCCCGGCTTGCGGGCGAGACCGACCACATCGTACCGGTCATCGTTGCGCCAGGCGTCGAGCAGGAGACGGCCGATCAGGCCATCCGAGCCGGTGACGATGACGCGCTGCGGCGAGGTGGACGATGACTCGGACATGGTGCTCCTCATTTCGTTATGGTCTGGCCAATTGCCTGTTCCGGGCATAGGCTACCCGAGGTTGCCAGGGCGCGCACGGCGGAAGTGTCGATTCCGTACGGGCGAACCTGCCGCGATCATCAATTGCATGTGGCCATACCGGAATCTGGTCGCGGCAGTCGTCCGCCCCCGGTCGACCGTGGACGATGGGGGACGCCGTTGATGCGGTATGCGGCGACTGCTTCATCGACCGTCGGTAGGGGACGTCGTCCCCTGCGGGTCGGGTGGGAACCGGTCAAGGGACGAGTGATGGCGAGCGGCAATGGGGTGATGGATGTTTGATCCGGAATGGTGGATCGGCCAAGCGCGGCGGCTTGGTCCAGGTGTGGTGCTGGCAACCGCGATCACGCTGCTGGCGGTTGCGCTGGGCGAACTCCAGGGCCTGTTCTCGGATCACGTCATCATCGAACCGCTCGTCCTGGCGTTGTTGATTGGGCTCGCCGTGCGAGCGATGTGGGCGCCGCCCGATGCCTTCCTGCCGGGAATCGCCTTCGCCGCCAAGCCTCTGCTCGAATTCGCGATCGTCGTGCTGGGTGCCTCACTCAACCTCCAGGCCATCGTGGATGCGGGCGGGCAACTGGTGGTGGCTGTGCTGATCAGCGTCACGCTGTCGCTGATGCTGGGCATGGGGATCGGACGGTTGGCTGGCCTGGGGGGGCGACAGTCGGCGTTGATCGCGGTTGGCAACGCGATCTGCGGGAACTCGGCGATTGCGGCGGTGGCTCCGGCGATCCGGGCAAAGAAGGAGGAGGTCGCCAACGCCATCGCGTTGACCGCCGTACTCGGCATCGGCGTCGTGCTGACCCTGCCGCTGATCGGCCGCGCGCTGAACCTGTCGGATGGGCGATACGGCACGGTTGCGGGTCTTACGGTCTACGCGGTGCCGCAGGTGCTGGCGGCCACGATCCCGGTCAGCGCCGAGGCAGGGCAGGTGGCGAGTCTCGTGAAACTGACACGGGTCGTGCTGCTTGGGCCGGTCGTGGCATTGTTCGCGTGGCTCTTCCGGGAGCGCGATGCCGCGCCCGGCGCTGGTGCGGCCAGGTTGCCGATCGGCAAGTACCTGCCGTGGTTCGTGATCGGGTTCCTCGCCATGTCCCTGCTTCGCACGGTTGGCATAATCCCTGCCGGACTCGGGGACGTGGCCAAAGAGATCAGCAAGCTGCTGACCTCGATCGCGATGGCGGCGCTTGGGCTGGGCGTGGATGTTCGCACCGTGAAGGCCAGCGGGCCACGAGTGGGCGGCGTGGTCGTCCTCCTGACCGTGCTGATGGTGATCGCTGCGCTGCTCATCGTTACGGCAATGGGGATCGGATAGGCTCGTCTCGCTCAGGTGAGGCCGTTGCGCACGGCCCAGGTCGCGGCGGCGGTGCGGGTATCGACGTCCAGTTTGGTGAGGATATGGAAGACGTGGTTCTCCACGGTGCGCTCACTGATCGAGAACTCCTCGGCGATCGCCCGGTTCGATTTGCCGGTGGCAACCAGCCGGAGCACCTCGATCTCGCGCGGGCTCAATCCGTGGGATGGAGAGGTGGTCGGTTGGGCCAGGGCGACGACGATTTCATCGGCCAGGCCGAGCACCGCGTCCAGAGCGAGGTGGGAGCCTGACTCCCAGGCCGTGGCGAAGGCTGTTTCGCTGAGGGCGGATCGGGTCTGCGTGATCGTGCGCTCAATCTCGCCCTTGTCGTCCGGGCGGGGGGTGATGCCGGCAGAGTCGAAGATCGAAGCCACCGCCGCGAGAAGGCGGACGCTGATTTCCGGCACGTGGCCGGCTGCCATCGCCGAGAGGCGAATCAGGTTGGACGACATCTGGACCCAGGCCGTGGCACTGGCAAATCCGCGAATGGCCTCGCGCGCCTGATCGGCCGCGCCCACGAGATCACCGCTGTCGAGCATCGCCTCGGACAGGAACGACTGGGCGATCGCGACGCCCAGTTTCGACCCCGACTGCCGGTGTACGGAGACGGCCTTCTGGAACAGCTCCTGGGCCCGTGGCAGGTCACCTTCGGCCATGGCGGCCATACCCCGGTTGAGCGTTGCGATCGCCAGTGCCAGTGGTTCGCCGAGAATCTCGGCGGTGCGCCATTCGATCTCCTGCGCGACGAGCGCACGGTCCAGGTCTCCACGTTCCTGGAGTGTCTCGGCGAGGATCCCCGAGGCATAGCTAAGGAGCCGGGTATCGTCGATGGCTTGTGCCAGGCGCGTCGCTTCGGTGAGGTACTCACTGGCCAGGGCCAGGTCTCGAAGGTCGCGGGCGAACCCGCCGGAGGCCCACAGCATCAAAGCCCGGAGCGGTGGAGGCAGGGTGGGGGCGGCTGCCAGTGCACGGTCCAGCCAGAGGCGACCCTCGGCCGCACCAGTGCGGTAACTCCAGAGGTCGTACAGGGAGCTGACGAGGCGGACAGTCTCGACCGGGTGGTGGTCGATGGCCCAGTCGAGGGTGGCACGGATATTGCCCAGCTCGTTGATGGCCTTGTCCAGCCAGAAATCGACCTCGCGACCGGTTGGCGCGGCCCAGAACCGCTCGGCGAGGTGGAGGAGGTACTGGAACAGTGCGGTTCGCGCCGCATGGTCCTCTTCATGCTCGATCAGCTGCGAAAGGGCAAATTCGCGGATGGTTTCAAGCATCGTGAACCGGGGGGCGTCGCTCGCCGTCGCGACCGATATCACCAGGCTCGCGGCCACGAGCGCGCCGATGTCATCGAGAGTGGTGGCCGGGTTGCCGACGACTGCCCCGGCGGCCTCGACCGAGAAGCCGCCGACGAAAACACCAAGGCGCCGGAACACTGGTTGCAGGTGGTCCGGGAGGAGATCGTAGCTCCAGGCGATCGCCGTGCGCATCGTGCGCTGGCGGTCCGGTGCGTCGCGGGGACCACCGGTGAGCAGATCGAGTCGCCGTTCCAGTCGGTCGCGGAGGGCAGCGAGCGGCAGCACGTTGACGCGCGCCGCAGCCAGTTCGATGGCGAGCGGGAGGCGGTCGATCTGGTCGCAGATCGCGTCGATGGTTGCGAGGTTGCCGGGTGTCGCGACGAAGTCTGGCCGGGTGGCCTGCGCCCGGGCGATGAAGACGGCGCGGGCATCCTGTGGATCGAGCCCGGCGATCGGGAACACACGCTCGCCGGAGAGGCTCAGGTGCGTTCGACTTGTGCCGAGGATCGTCAGGCCCGGACAGGAGTGGAGCAGCTGGTGGACGAATGCGGCAGCGTCGGCGAGCAGGTGTTCGAGGTTGTCGAGGACGAGCAGGGTCGGCTCGCGGTTAAGGAACTCTTGGATGTGAGCCACCGGTTGCTGGTCGGCCAGGCCAAGCGCGCCGGCGCTGGCCGGGAGGATCAGTTCGGGTTGCCGGATCGTGGCCAGGGCAACGAAGAAGGCTCGCACCCGTTCATCTGCGACCTCGTCCATAACGCGCCGGGCCAGGCGCGTCTTGCCGGCCCCGCCCGGACCGGTGAGGGTGACGAGCCGGACATCAGGTTGCATGACGAGGGCATGTACAGTTGCCACTTCGTCGTGACGGCCCAGGAAAGAACTCAGGGGCAACCAGTCCGAGGTGCTGGTGGAAAACGCTGGCGCTGGCGGGACGATGGTCTGCCCCGGATCGTCAGGTGCGTCTTCGATCATGACATCTGCACTCCGACGCCTGCTTGTGATCCCCGATAGATTAATGATAGTACGACTCCGAACGTGACGTAACGTGGAGGCGTGGTGGATTGTGCTCTCCTGGACAGTTTGGCCTGCGTCCATCGGATGGTCACCCAGCGTGATGAGTCCAGCGATTTCTGGCATGGTCGTAACCATCGTAGGGGCGGACCTGCCGCGACCGAGAACGACCCGCTTTCAGACCAGGATCTGGTCGCGGCTGTTGTCCGCCCGGCCTCAGGAACGGGCGGACAACAGCCGCCTGCGCTCACGGAGCCGAGGTGTCGTCCATGCCGCGGCAGGTCCGCCCCTACGGCGGCAGGAGTGACATGCCAACCTTCGGAGGGGATGGGCGGGTCAGTTCGGCGTCGTTCGGCATGATGGCAGCAGGGCAACGGCGTTCAGGGGTGGGCGTGACCCTGTACCATATCCGTCCAGCGTGTTGCGCCGGCATCACAGAAAGGCCACCGTGTCCGAGACCGCGAATGCTCCGCTCCGAATCCTCCACGTCCTCTACTTCGCGACGCCCTACACCAGCGGCCTGACCCTCTACGTCGAGCGGCTGGCGCGCGAGCAGGTGAAGCGCGGCAATGTGGCCACGATCCTCAGCGCTCGCTACGACACATCCCTGCCCGAGCGCGAGGAGATCGACGGGACGACGGTGATCCGGTTGCCTGTCCGGCTTTCGTTCAGCCGGGCGGTGATCGTGCCATCATTGCTGCCGCAGGCCGCTAGGTTGTTGCGCGACCACGACGTGATGCACCTGCACCTGCCGATCGCGGAAGCGGGCGCGCTGGCCGCCCTCGGCCGGGCGATGGGCAAACGGGTGATCGTCACCCACAACTCCGATCTCGACATCTCGGACACGTTGATGGAGACCGTTGCCTCGAAGGTTGCGCTCGGCAGCAGCATCGTTGGCGGGCGGCTGGCGAACAGGACGTTGACCTATACCCATGACCGCGGCCGGGTTTCACCGCTGGTCCGGCGACTGGGCGACAACGTCTCGGTGGTCGGCCCCCCGATCGAAATTCCGGCCCCTTCACCTGGGGCGCGTGACGACTTCCGAAAGCAGTACGATCTCGGTGAGGGACCGGTCGTTGGGTTTTCGGGCCGGATGGCGCCGGAAAAGGGACTCGATGTGCTGGGCAGGACGATCCCGATCGTCCGGGAGCGGTTCCCCGGCGTGCGCTACGTGCTGGCGGGTCCGCTGGCCGGCCCCGATGGTGTCATCGCACGGGGACCGTGGGACGACATCTTCGACCAATACCCCGGGGTGGTGACGAAAACCGGCACGCTCGGCATGCAGGACCTCGCCGACTTCTACGCCGCGATCGACGTGCTGGTGCTGCCGAGCACCAATTGGACCGAAACGTTCGGCATGGTGCAGCCGGAGGCGATGCTCTGCGGTACCCCCTGTATCGCCAGCAACCTGCCTGGGGTCCGTGAGCCCATTCGCCGCACCGGCATGGGCCTGGTCGCCGAGGTGGGCGATGCCGCTGATCTGGCGGCGAAGGTCATCGAGGTGATCGCCAACCGCGACACGTACGTGCGGCCAGCTGACGAGGTGCGGGCGATCTACAGCACCGAAACCACCACCACGACCTACGACCTGATCTACCGGGGCGGGGTTGGGGAACCGCTCCAGCGATGATCGACGAAGCGCTCGACGGCCTTCCACACGCGGAGACGGTTCCGGATTCACCGGAGCCCGACGTGCGGACGCGCCTGATGGAGGGGCTCGTCGAGGCGGTCCTGCTCGCGCTCATCGTTGCCCTGGCGCTGCTCCTGCGGTTCACGGGCATCCGGTGGGGCACCGGATACTACCTGCACCCCGACGAGTTGTTCATGACGAACGTGCTGAGCAAGATCAGCATGCCGTCGAGCATCGGCGAGTACTTCGATTCGCAGACATCGCCGCTCAATCCGTTCAATCACGACACGGGTTTCGTGTACGGCACCTTTCCGCTGTTCGCGGCGGAGTGGATCGGCTCATTCACGAAGTACACCGCGATCCAGAACATGCAGATTCCCGGCCGTTGGCTCTCGGCCCTGGCCGATACTGGCACGGTCGTGCTGGTCTGGTGGATCGGGCGGATGCTCTTCGGCCGGTTCACCGGGTTGCTGGCGGCTCTCCTGCTCGCCTGCACGATGCTGAACGTCCAGGCGGCCCACTACTTCACGACCGATTCGTGGTCGGCGTTCTTCGCCACCGCCACCTACGCCTTTGTGCTGTCAGCCTGGCAGAAGCGGCGCTGGTCGCTGTATGCCCTGGCCGGGCTGGCGCTCGGGCTGGCGGTGGCATCGAAGCCGAACCTGCTGGCTGCCATCGGGTTCATCGCCCTCCCGGCGTTGGAGACAGTGCGGCTCTATGGCTGGGGAGCCCTGTTGCCACGAGTATCGAAACTGCCCGACGACGATGAGACCCCGCGCACGTTCCCGGTGCTGTTCGCCTCGGCCCTGTCGGTCTTCGTCGCGATCTGGACCTTCCGCCTGCTGCAACCGTACGCGTTCCAGGGACCGTCCATCTTCTCGTTCCGGTTCGACTCTCGCTGGCTGGCCGATATCGACTACTGGCGACTGGTGCAGTCGGGTGAACTCGACTACTACCCCGGCATCCAGTGGGTGGAGCGCGCTCCCGTCTTCTTCATGCTGGATAACATGGTGCGGTGGGGGATGGGCCCCGGGCTCGGCATCGCCGCGCTGGGCGGGACGCTGCTGCTGGCCGGGAAGATCGTCTGGCGGTGTGCGTGGCCATCGTGGATGATCCTGGGAATGGTCGGCTGGGTTGCCTTCCACATCGTCTACTTCGGCATCGGCATGGTGAAAACGCAGCGCTACCTGCTGCCGGCCTACCCGTTGCTGGTGGTGATGGCGGCAATGGCGCTGGTGCTGCTGGTGCGGTGGGCGCAGGGGCGGGGCGTGCTGCGCATTCCCCGGTTCGACTGGACGATCCGGTTCCCGCAGTGGATCCACCCCGGCTACGTGCTGCCGTTGCTGGTCGTGATCAGCACTGCCCTCTACGGGATCGCTTTCATCTCGATCTACCGGACCGAGCAGACCCGGGCGGCGGCGTCGGTCTGGATCACGGAGAACGTGCCGGACGGCAGCGTGATCGGTAACGAATACTGGGATCTCGGGTTGCCGGTGAATGTGCCCGAACTGGCTGGCCATTCGTACGAGACCATCAACCTGCACCTGTATGCCGATGAGAACGCCGAGAAGGTGCAGGAGATCGTCGCGCAGCTGGAGCAGGTCGACTACATCGTGCTCTCCAGCAACCGGCTGATTGACTCGATCACCCGGATGCCGGAACGTTACCCCATGGCGACCCGGTACTACGAAGCGCTCTATTCGGGCGAACTCGGGTTCGAGCAGGTCGCGCACTTCACGTCGTTCCCGGAGGTGTTCGGAATCTCCATCGACGATCGGAGCGCGGAAGAAACCCTGACGGTCTACGATCATCCCGAGGTGACGGTTTTCCGGAAAACCGAAGATTTCGACGCCCAGAACGCGTTCTTCATCCTCAGCGGCGCGCTCGGGCAGGGCGGGCTCAACATCCGCCCGATCCAGACGCAACCGCACCGGATGATGCTGACCGATGACCAGCAGGTCGAGGTCGCGGGGCATGGCTCCTGGCTCGACATCTTCGATCCGGGGTCGCTGGCGAACCGGTATCCGCTGGCGGCGTGGTACCTGGCGTTGCAGGTGCTGTCGGTTCCCGCCGTGCTCTTCCTGTGGCGGTTCGCGCCGTGGCTGCCGGATCGCGGGTATGCGTTGGCCAAAACCACTGGCCTGTTTGCCGTAACCTGGGTGGTTTGGTGGCTCTGTTCGTGGGACTGGCTGACCTTCGGGCGGCCAATCGTCGTCGCGGCATGGCTGGTGTTGAGCGCGGTTTCCGCGGCGCTGCTCTGGCGGCAGCGTGGCGGGTTGCGCGCATCCGTCGCGGACCGGTTTGGCTGGATCGTGGCTACCGAGACGATCCTGCTGGCCGGTCTGGTCGCGGCGAGCCTGGTCAGGCGGCAGAATCCCGACCTCTGGATTCCCGACCGCAACGGCACCCAGTTGCAGAACATGGGGACGTTCAATGCACTGATCAGGACGCCGCACTTCCCGGCCTATGACTCGGGATTCGCCGGCGGCACCATCCATGACGCGGTGTTCGGGTTGCTCCCGTGGGCGATGGTTGCCCGGCTCACCGGAATCGCGCCGGAAACGGCCTATTCCCTGGCGCTCGTCACGATGGCGGCGTTGGTGTTGCTCAATGCCTGGGCTGCCGCCAGTGTACTGATCAAACGGTTGCGCCCGGCCTGGCGAACGGGCGGGGCGATCGCCTGTGGTTTGTTTGCGCCCTTGCTGATGCTGGCGATCGGCTCGTGGACGATGGCGCAACGGATCGGCGCCAACGACTGGACCGCCAACTTCGACGGGTCGCCGCTCGATGCGCTGGCCGGGTTGTGGGACACGATCACCGGCAATCCCCACGTTCCCGCCCAGGCCTGGTATTCGATTTCCACCTACATCGGACCGGGCACCCTCGAGTTTCCGCTGATGAGCTATCTCTCGGGCGAACTGGCGGTGCAGCAGGCGGCGATGCCGGTGTTCATCGCCGGATTGATCGTCGTGCTCGGCTTCCTGACCCAGCCGGTGACGGCTTCGGTGGCCCAGAGGGCGGGAGCGCGGGCGGAGCAAGCTCCGCAACCCTACCTCGAAGGAGACTGGCCGGTGCCTCACCTCCTCCCTCTCTATCATTCCGAGCTTGCGAGGAATCTCTCGGCGGAGCCGGTCCATCCCGAAAAACGGGCCGACACACACTCGCTGACGCTCGCTGGTCGGCCCCTACAAACGACCGAACGGGCGCCGGACCCCAAACTGTCCGGGAGAGAGGGGGTAGGGATGGGGGCTCCTTCGGCTTCACCTCAGGATGACGGGCCCCATGGGGCAGCAGACGGTGCGGGAACAGTCCTCGCCCTGCTTGGACCGTGGCGCATCAGCCTGGGGTTCCTGGTTGGGCTCGGCATCGTGGTGGCTTGGGTGTTGGCGGCAAACATCCTGGCGGGCGGCGTGCTGGCGGGAGTTGCCGGAGTGATGATCCTGCTCTCGATGCTCGCGCGTCCCGACACCGATGGTTCGTGGCCGGTGGTGCGCGATGGCGTCGTGGCGTTGGCGGTGCTCGGTGGCGCCGTGCTGGTCGCTGCCTGGCCATTCCTGCTCCACTATGGCTACATCCCGACGGCGCGGCTGCCGCTCGATCAATCACTCGATGTCTCCGAGTTCGTCGCGTTCGGCGGGGCTGCCCTGGCGGTGCTGGCGGCCTACCTCGTCTGGCGTCTGGTCCGGTGCGGCTGGTCGCTGGCGCTGGAGGGTGTGGTCGGGCCGGTCGAACTGGTGATCGTGCCCGTGCTGCTGGCGGTGGCGTTCACGCTCGCGTGGCTGCTCGGCATCCTGCTCGTGTTCCTGATGCTGCTGTTTGTCGTGACCGGAATCGTGCTCTGGGAGCGGCACCGGGAGCGAGCGGAACTGGCGATTCCCGCCCTGATGCTGGTCGCCGTCGGCCTGGCCGTGGTTGGCAACCGGATGAAACTGGATGGATGGGCGAGCCAGCAGAATATCCCCCTCCAGTTCGCGGTGCTGACCTGGGTTGTGCTCGGTGTGGCTGCCGCTCCGGCAATCGCGATCGCGTTGGGTGCGGTGCGATCCGCGGCGACGCCACTGGCCACGGTTGGCCGCTGGATTGCGGGTGCCGGGGTGACGGTGCTGCTGGTGGGAGCGATCGGGATGGGCGCTGTCTATCCAGTAGTAGCCCTGCCGTCGCGCGCCGATGCCCGCCTGGTGCAGACCGAGGACACCTTCAATGCGTGGGCCTTCATGGCGCAGGGGCAGCTTTCGAACGATGCCAACGGCATGCCGGTGCAGCCGTACCCGCTTGCTGGAGACCTGGCGGCAGTTGACTGGATGCGCGAGCACATCGTTGGCTTGCCGGTCATTCTCGAAGCTCCTGGCAATCCCGGCACCTGGGGCGGCAGGGTCAGCGCCCTCACGGGCTTCCCTGCCGTGCTGGGTTCGCCCGATGTCCAGCGTCAGCAGCGGCCTGGCATGGAACGGATGGTGGACTGGCGAGTGGCCGACATCAACACCATCTACGGCGCTGCCGGGTCGTACCAGGACGTCGTCGGTCTCGTGCTCCTCTACGGCGTCCAGTACATCTACGTGGGGCAGCTGGAGCAGGTGACCTACGGCGCCGGGCCGCTCACGAAGTTCGATCAAGCCGTGCAGGTTGGCATGCTGGAGGTTGCCTGGCGGGGCGATGGGGTGACGATCTACCGGGTGGTTGATAGTGTGGGGTGACGTCGGTCGAATCGGTCGTTTGTAGGGGCCGACCCCGTGTCGGCCCGAACCTGGTTCCCGAGCCGGCACATTGTCGGCCCCTGTCTGTTTCATGAGGAAGTTGGGTTGGAGGAAGCAGAGACGATGGAACCCGAGAGCGGAATCGAGGTCGTCGCTCCAACGGGTGATCCCGCACGGGACGGTCAGTTCCTGGAGGCCGTTCGCACCTTCCTGGCGCAGGAGGAAGCCATCAACTCCATCCTGCTTTCCATGCTGCACGGGCAGGTTGCGTTCCCCGAACGACTGGCGATTCTCGTCGCCCGCAGAAACGGCCTGATCTCCGCGGTCGCCGGATATACGGATGGGTTCAACGCCCTGGTTTCGCATGTTCGCGAGCTTGAAGCCGCTCGATCGCTGGGTTGTGCCGCCGCCGAACGGGGATGGCGAATCCCTGGCGTCCTGGCCCTCTCCGAGGTGGCGCGGGCATTCGCCTCCGGCTGGACCGGGTCCACCGGCGATCGCCTCGCACCTGGTATGGCGCAGCGCATGCTCGTGGCAACGGCCGTGATCCCTCCTACCGGCGTTCCGGGGTATTGGCGGATGCGACTGCCCTCCGACTCGGCGTGGTTGCGCGAATGGTTTTCCGGGTTCGCGGCCGAGGCCGATCGCGTGCCGGCTGACCGGGCGAAGACCCAGGGCGAGTCGATGGCGAATGGCACGCCCGACGGGTTGGTCTGGCTCGATGGGGACGATGTGCCGGTAAGCGTGGCGATCTACAAGGCGCGAACCCCACGCGGGATGCGGATTGGACCGGTCTATACTCCGCCCGAACACCGGCGACGAGGGTTTGCGGCGGCGGTGACCGCCGCGACGACCCAGCATCTCCTCGATAACGGACGCGAGTTCGTTTGCCTCTACACCGATGCCGCCAATCCGACGTCGAATCATGTCTACGAGTCCATCGGATACGAGTGGATCGCCAATTGGGAGATCGTCCGGTTCGTCGCGGATGCAGGCGAGGAGTCGTGACAGGGGAACGACGCGTTTGTGACGCGCGGGCAGCCGCGCTCGACTGGGTCGAGACGAACGCGACCGGTACCCAGGGATTCGTTGGCGCCTACCTTGCCGGGTCGGTGGCGACGATAGGTGACGACGAAACGATTCCGGCCACCTCGGATGTCGACGTCATGGTCGTCCTCGACCGCGAGGAGACAGGGAAACCTGGCAAGCTGGTCCATGAGGGGATGCTGCTCGAAATCACTTTCCTTGACGCCGGCCTGTTCGCCGATCCGGAAACGATCCTCGGGAACTATCACCTGGCGGCCAGCTTCGTGCAGCCGGGGATCATCGCGGACCCGTCCGGGACGCTGGCGAGCCTGCAACGCGAGGTCGCCCGCGAGTTCCCACGGCGACCACGTGTCGAAGCACGATGCCGCGATGCCGCGGCGAGGGTTACCGCGGGACTCGACGCGGTCACTGGCGATGGTTTCCTGCCGCAGCAGGTGATGGCGTGGATCTTTCCGACCGGTGTCCTGACGCACGTCCTGCTGGTGGCAGGGTTGCGGAACCCGACGGTGCGCAAGCGCTACGAGGCGGTGCGCGACCTGCTGCAGGAGTACGGCCGCCTGGACGCGTACGAGCCGCTGCTGGATGTGCTGGGCGCGGGCAGCCTGTCCGTGGATCAGGTGTCGCGCCACATCGAACCCATGGCCGCCGTGTTCGACGCGGCGGCCGTTATTCCGGATGCGCCGTTCCCGTACGCCTCCGACATCAGCCGGTTGGCTCGCCCGATCGCGGTCGACGGGAGCCGGGAGATGATCGCGCGCGGCTCCCATCGCGAGGCGGTGTTCTGGATGGTGGTGACCTGGACGCGGGCGCTGGTGATCCTGCGGCATGCAGGAGGCGATGCCGCGGTCGCTCCGTGGCTGCCAGCCTTCCATGACCTCATCGGCGATATCGGCATCCGCGATGGCCGCAACCTGCCGGACCGGGCGCGCCAGTCGCTCGCCCGGCTGCCATTCGTCAAATCCGTCGCCGCGGACATCATCGCCCACAACCCGGACGTGGAATGAACAATCCCCCGGTGTGCCGGACACACACCGGGGGATTGTTGCCGTGGTTGGGTGCTTTCGATCAGACCTGGTCGAGGGCTTGTTCGAGGTCGGCGATGATGTCGCCCACCGTTTCGATGCCGATCGAAAGCCGGATGAAGTCGGGGGTGACGCCGGTGGTCGCCTGCTCTGCTTCGGTCAATTGCGAGTGGGTGGTGGTGGCCGGGTGGATGATCAGCGACTTGGCGTCGCCGATGTTCGCCAGGTGCGAGAAGAGCTTGACGCTCTCGACGACCTTGCGGCCCGCTTCCTGGCCGCCCTTGACGCCGAATCCGAGGATCGCCCCGTAGAGGCCGTGTTGCCAGTACTTGCTGGCGGTCGCGTAGGCCGGGTGACCGGGCAGGCCGGGGTAGTTCACCCACGAGACCTTCGGGTGCTCGTTCAGGAACCGCGCCACCTGGAGCGCATTCTGGCTGTGTCGCTCCATACGGAGGGCGAGGGTTTCGACACCCTGCAGGATCAGGAAGGCATTGAACGGGCTGATCGCCGGACCGATGTCGCGCAGGCCCTGTACCCGCAGCTTGATGATGTAGGCGATGGGGCCGAGGGCGGGGGCGAAGCTGAGCCCGTGGTAGCTCGGATCGGGATCGACGAACTCTTCCTTGAACCGCGGATTGTTGCCCCAGTCGAAATTGCCGCCATCGACGACGATGCCGCCGATCGAGGTGCCGTGCCCGCCAATGAACTTCGTCAGCGAGTGGATGACGATGTCTGCCCCGTGCTTGATCGGCTGGACCAGGTACGGCGACGGGATCGTGTTGTCGATGATCAGCGGGACGCCGGCGGCGTGGGCGACCTCGGCGACCGCCTCGATATCGAGGGTGAGCAGATCCGGGTTGCCGATTGTCTCCGAATAGACCGCCTTCGTCTTGTCGGTGATCGCGGCCTTGACGGCATCGGCATTCGGTTCGACGAACTTCACGGTAATGCCGAGCTTCGGCAGGGTGTAGTGGAACAGGTTGTAGGTTCCGCCGTAGAGGCTGGTGGTGGAGACGATCTCGTCGCCGGCCCGGGCGATGTTCAGGATCGCCAGGGTTTCGGCCGACTGTCCGGAGGCGAAGGCGAGGGCGGCCACACCCCCCTCGAGTTGGGCGATTCGCTGCTCAAGCACATCGGTCGTCGGGTTCATGATCCGGGTGTAGATGTTCCCGAATTCCTTGAGCCCGAACAGGTTGGCGGCGTGCTCGGTGCTGTTGAACTGGTACGAGGTCGTCTGGTAGATCGGGACAGCCCGCGCTCCGGTGGTGGGATCAGGAGTCTGCCCGGCGTGGAGCGAGAGGGTTTCGAAACCGAGCTGCTTCTGCGATTCATCCGACACGAACTGATCCTTTCGATGAGGTATCAACGAAATCCTGGGGTCCCGTCCTGGTTGCATGGCCCGGTTTCGATCACGGAGGGCTGCCGTGGCCCGTACAGTCGACATCCCGGTGCGTGACGGGGTCGAGGTGTTGCACGAACGACTGGATTATGGGGTTCAACTGGTCCCAGTCCTTGAGGAAGGCATCGTGGCCGTTGGGCGAGTCTATTTCGCGGTAGTCCGCATCCCGTTTGAGCCAGGCAAGTTGGTCCTGGAGGCCACGAATTTCGTGGGTGGCGAACAGCCAGTCGCTGGAGATGCCGACGAGCCGGATTGGGCTGTCGATCTGGCCCAGCCAATGGTCGGCGCCACCATCCCGGGCGACATCGTACAGGTCCATCGCGCGCGTCAGGTAGAGGTACGAGTTGGGGTCGAACCGGCGTACCAGCGCTTCGCCGTGGTAATGCAGGTAGCCTTCGACATCGAAGGTCGGACCGAACGACGGGTAGAGGGCGGGCCGGCTGGCGGACTGGCGGCCGAAGCGGCTGCCGAGACTCTCGCGGGAGTGATAGGTGGTCATCGCGGCCATCCGGGCGATCGCCAGCCCCTTTGATGGGAAGGTTCCAGCCTCCTGGTAGGCTCCCCCCTGCCAGTCCGGATCGGCCATGATGGCGCGGCGGCCGATTTCGCTGTGGGTGGCGATGCCGAGGGCGCTGAGCGAACCCGCCGCCGCGATCACGATCGTGCCGCGGACGAGGTCGGCGTGGCGGGTGGCCCATTCCAGCGCCTGGAAGCCGCCGATCGAGCCGCCGATCGCGATCAGGCGGGTGACGCCGAGCCGTTCGACCAGCCGTCGCTGGGTGTTGACGATGTCGCCGATGGTGATGAGCGGGAACGACATCGCGTACGGTTGCCCGGTGCCGGCATCGACCGACGATGGACCGGTGCTGCCGGAACAACCGCCCAGCACGTTGGCGCAGATCACGAAATGGCGGTCGGTGTCGATCGGGCGGTCGCGTCCGACGACCGGTTCCCACCAACCTCCGTCGTCTGCTGCCAGGCTGTCCCCGGTCAGGGCGTGAAGGATGATGACGGCATTGTCACCGGCGGCGTTGAGCCTGCCCCAGGTGCGGTAGGCGAGGGACACGTTGTCGAGATGCCCGCCCAGTTCGAAGTCGAAGCCGCCGAGCGCCATCTGCTGCAGGACGCCGTCTTCGGCCGGCACACTGACGGGATGGACGACGCGCAGGGCGGGTCGCCTGGAAGCGGGGGAATCGGTTGTCGACATCTGTTCCACCATCGAAATGACACCTCATGGCCGTTGTCATTCCGAGCGTGGCGAGGAAATCTCCACGCCCGCCGGGGGTCATTGCCGTATCCGGTTGGTGAAGGGGTCACAGGGTGTGGCGAGGGTTCCGGCGGTGGCCGGTGCCGGCATTCGGGGCACAAAAAACGCCCCTTGCCGAGCAGGGAGCGATAGCAGTCGCTATTCCCCTTATCTCGCAGATCACTCTGCCGGAGTTGGCACCTTACGCGACGTTCCACTCGCGTGGACGCGTTGCAGGCTGCCGGGCTTCACAGGGCCGATTCCCTCCACCTCTCAGGATAAGGCAGTGCTCTTCGGTTGTTGGCGCGAATCCTACGGGTGTCCCGTTGCCGTTGTCAAGCAGACGAAGACGCGCGAATTGCACCAGTCTGATAGAATCACCGCCGCTCTGTCGCGTAGCTACGGCTGAGGTCATACGCAGGTGTGTTGGCACTGGTTCGGGAGCCAGGAGGGGACATGCAATGGCCAATGGAAATCTCATTCTGGTGGTTGGGCAAGAAGGGGCCGGAAAGTCGACGACGGTGCGGGCGTTGGGCCCGGCCATCCCGTGGAGTGCGCGGATCGACGCTGAAGACGTAGGTGATGTGAACCCGTGGGAGTTCAACGAGCCCTTCCTGAAACTCCTCTGGAAGAATGTCGCCGACCTGACTCGCAACTTCTGGGCGGCAGGGTTCCGGAACGTGATTGCCGGGAGTTTCCTGAGCAATGTCGATCAGTACCGGGAGTTCCGGGATCATCTTGGCGCCGATGCAAATGTCTATCTCGTCCATCTGTGTGCGGGCAAGGATGTCCGCGATGTGCGAAGGATCGAGCGGGCGAAGCCGTCCACCCAGGAGTGGCGCGACCATGTGGACGAGGTTGACCCGGAGGACACGACGTTTGGCTCCACCGATGAGGATTACCTGTACCTGCGGATCGACAACGATGGGTTGACGATCGAGCAAACGGTCGACCGGGTGCGGGATTGGGCACCTGAGCTGTTCGACGACCAGGGCCCGTCGGCAGTCGTTGGGGAAATGACAGACGACCCGGCTCACCGGGTGCTGCGTTCAATGCGGTAGCAGCCTGGGGACTGGGTAGTCGCAAGCTCGGAATGACAACCACGGTGAGGATCGGGTGGACAGACCCTCGGGCCTCGCTGGCGCTCGGCACCGGGGCCGTCCACCCCTACGGAACCGGCTCCCTCATCGCCGTAGGGGCCGATCGGCCCGAGCGGAGCGAGGGTCTGTCGGCCCGTGGTGGATGGCTTGCAGAAGGTGGCGATCGTTCGCCGGGAGCGATGTCATCGCATCCGGAACCGGTGTCATCGTCTTGGTGCCGGGACTGGCTTCGACCGCGAGGGCTGGCGCTGTATCGACATCGGCGAGGGTAGACGGTGGACCGGCCCAGCCGATGAGGTCGGCGGTCGCGACGCGAGAACGCAGCCAGGCGAGCGCTGCCGGCCACGACGACTCGTTGGGGCTGACCGCGATGCGCGGCAGGCGGTCACCGTCGAGCAGGATGTGCTCCCGGCTCACGTCGGTAGCGACGAGAACGACCTCGCTGAACCCGGACTTCTGGCGGGCGACATCGGCCCGGATCTTCGCGTAGGTGGCCGGGATCAATTCCGGCAGCACCTTGGTCGAACCCACGATGGGCATGAAGTTGGCGTCGCCTCGCCAGCGCGGCACGATGTGCTGGTGCAGGTGATCGGCGATGCCGGCCCCGGCCACATCACCGAGGTTCATTCCCGTGTTGAACCCTTCGCAACGAAGGGCGTTGCGAAGGCCGGTCGTGAAGGCGGCGGTTAGTTCCGCCATCTCGATCCGGGTTTCGGACGAAAGCCGGGCCAGGTCGTGCTGATGATCGTTGGGAACCACCATCAGGTGCCCCGTGTTGTACGGGTAGAGATTCATGATGACGAAAGCGTGCTCGCCCCGGTGGATCACCAGCGACGCCGCGTCGTCGGCTGTTTGCTGCACGTTGCAGAAGACGCAGCCTGGTACCGGCGACTCGCCGCCAACGTAGGACATCCGCCAGGGTGTCCAGAGCCGTTCGGCGGGTTGAAGCCCGTCGCGATCCTTCATGGCGTCGGGCTCCCCGGCTGGCTCGCGAAGTACCCCGTCAGGTACGGACGGGATCGAAGATCGTCGAGATCGCGCCGGATCAGGTCGGACGGCTCCACCCCTGCCTTGAAACAGGACGCTGCCACGAGGGTCAACGTGCTGTGTGCCTGCGCGGCCACAGCATCGCTGGACACCAGGCTCCACGCCACGGCCTCCCCCTTCAAGAGTGAAACCAGGACGCTCGGTGCGGCTGGATCGCCTGGCGCATCAAGCGCGCGATCAGGCCGCACGTCGTCCCAGGTGAGGCCAGCGCGCAGGCAGCGCAGCATGACCCAGTAGCAGACTTGCCCGCCTTCCAGGGCGACATCGGAGACCAGCGATTCGTGCCGGTGGGTGCCGTCGAGGGCGCCGGCGAGTTCGTTCAGTTCATCGGCGATCCGCGATGTGACGCCGTCGGATTCGGATCGCAATAACCGGGAGGTGCCGGAGACCGCTGTCAGGTCATGGTCGCGCAGCCACTGGTAGGCGTTCCACCAGAGACGCGTCAGGCTGCCAAGGCCATCCTGGTCACCATACACATCGGCCGGGTCGAACCAGCGGTCGCGGACGATCGTCAGGCTGTTGTCCGATTCCAGTCGCCGGTAGAAGCAGGTCGGGTACCCGTCGTGACAGACGGCGCCGGTTTGGTTCACTTCGATCAGGAGCGAGTTGAGTTCACAGTTCACCGAAATCTGCTCGACCTGCTGGACGTGACCGGATGTTTCGCCCTTCTTCCACAATTTCTGCCGCGATCGGCTCCAGAAGTGAACGAATCCGGTTTCGCGGGTCGCGGCGAACGCCGCCTCGTTCATGAAGCCGACCATCAGGACATCGCCGCTGGTGGCATCGGTTATGACTGCGGAGACCAGGCCGTCGTCACCGAACCGCAGGGGCAGTGGAGCGCCGGTCATCGTGACCGCTGCCGCCGCACCGGCAGCCCCTGGTCGTGCAGGTACTCCTTGACCTCGGCGATGCGCATCGTGCCGAAGTGGAAGAGGGATGCAGCCAGTACGGCGTCGGCCCGGCCCGGTTGCAGCGCCTCGGCGAAGTGCGCCATTGTCCCGGCTCCGCCGGAGGCGATTACCGGCACGTTTACGGCGGCGGCGACAGCCTCCAGAAGACGCAGGTCGTAACCGGCGAGCGTGCCATCCTGGTCCATGCTGGTCAGCAGGATTTCCCCTGCGCCAAGTTCAGCGGCTCGATGCGCCCATTCGACTGCATCGATGCCCGTTGGACGACGGCCACCGTGGGTGTAGACCTCCCAGTGCCCGCTCTCCGGTCGGTATCGCGCGTCGATGGCGACGACGATGCATTGGGAGCCAAACGACTCCGCGCCTTCGCTCAGGACTTCCGGACGGGCGATGGCGGCGGTGTTCACGGAGACTTTGTCCGCGCCGGCCCGCAGCATCCGCTTCATGTCGGACACGGTGCGGATACCACCGCCGACCGTCAGCGGGATGAAGAGTTGATCGGCGGTGCGGGCGACGACATCGACCATCGTCTCGCGGCTTTCGGACGAGGCGGTGATGTCGAGGAAGGTGAACTCGTCTGCCCCTTCGGCGTAGTAGACCTTCGCCATCTCGACGGGATCGCCCGCATCGCGCACGTTGTTGAGGAATTCGACGCCCTTGACGACGCGACCGTCCTTGACGTCGATACAGGGGATGATGCGGACGGTGAGATTGCTCGCGGTGGCGACGTTGGGGGAGACGGTGGCGTTCATCGAGGTTCTCCGGCGGTGGTGACGGCTGGACCGGCGGCGATGGCGAGGGCATCGGGCAGGGATACCGCGCCGGTGTAGAGGGCGGTGCCGATGATGACCCCGGCGGCGCCCGCGTTGTGGACGGCGGCAACATCGGACGCCGAGGAGATGCCGCCGGAGGCGATGACCCGGGCGCTGATCCTGGCGATCATATCGCGCAGGGCGTCGAGGTTGGGGCCTTCCAGGCGTCCGTCGCGCCCGATGTCCGTGAAGACGATGTGCCGGACCCCCTCTTCCGTGACACGCGCTGCGACCTCGAGGGCCGGGATCGATGTCTGCTCTAGCCAGCCTCGCGTGGCGACCATGCCGTCGCGGGCGTCCAGCCCCACGGCGATCTCCTCGCCGAACGCGGCCACCGCCGCCGGGATGAGGTCCGGGTTCGAAATGGCGGCGGAACCGACCACCATCCGGTCGATCCCGAGTGCATGAGACGCTGCAATCGAGGCCAGGTCGCGATGACCACCGCCCAGCTGAAGTTTGACATCGACCGCCGCGCGGATGCGGGCGATAGCCGGTTCGTTCTGGCGGATACCATCGCGCGCGCCGTCCAGATCCACGATGTGGATCCACTCGGCGCCCTGATCCTGCCAGCGGAGCGCGGCGTCGACCGGATCGGCGTCGAACTGCGTCTCCCGGGCGAAGTCACCTTCCACCAACTGGACGGCGCGTCCGCCACGGATGTCGATTGCGGGGTAAATGATCACCGGTGTGGTCCTTTGCAGCACATACAGGGCCGACACGGGGTCGGCCCCTACAAACGATCGGTCATCGTAGGGGCGACCCTCCGTGGTCGCCCCGTTACCACGGGCGACCGTCGACGACGCGTCGGGCGGTCAGAACTCGTGGTCGACCCAGGCTTTCACGAGGGCCAGGCCGTCTTCGCCGCTCTTCTCGGGGTGAAATTGCGTGCCCCAGACGTTGTCGTGCATGACCACGCTGGTGAAGCGGGTGCCGTAGTCCGTCTCCCCGGCGATGTCGTCGTCACGCTCGGCGTGCGGTGCGAACGAATGGACGAAGTAGAAGTAGGCACCGTCGAGATGTGCCAGCGGCGAACTCTCGCGGAACCGGACGGTGTTCCAGCCGATCTGCGGTACCTTCACGCTGGCCGGAAGTTTGCTGACCGTGCCCGGCAGCACGCCGAGGCCAGTGGTTGGGCCCTCTTCCATCTGCTCGAACAGGAGTTGCATGCCGACGCAGACACCGAGGAAGGGTTTGCCGGCGTTCACGGTGTCGTGAATCGCATCGACCAGTCCCCAGGCGTGGAGGGTCTCCATGGCGGTCTTCGCGTGACCGTCTCCGGGGAAGACGACCCGGCCGGCAGCGGCCACCTCGCCGGGATCGGAGGTGATGGTGACATCGGCGCCGGTTTCCAGCAACGCGCGCTGGATGGATCGGAGGTTCCCGGCGTCATAGTCGATGATGGCGATCATGCGAGTACTCCCTTGGTCGATGGCACGAAGCTGGCAGGGGCAGTACGGGCGAAGGCGATACGGCTCGCGATTGCTGCCGCCTTGAAGATCGCCTCCGCCGCATGATGGCTGTTACGGGCACGGATCAGGTCGATATGCATGGTCAGGCCAGCGTTGATCGCCAGCGCGCGCCAGAATTCCTCGACCAGGCTGGCGGCGAAGTCGGCGCCGATCACGGGTTCCGGCATAGTGGCGACGAATTCGAGGTAGGGACGCCCTGAACAGTCGATCACGACTCGGGCCAGTGCCTCGTCCAGTGGTGCGTAGGCGAACCCGTAGCGCTCGATCCCGGCGCGGTCTCCGAGCGCGGCCTTCACCGCCTGCCCGATCGCGATCCCGGCATCCTCGACCGTATGGTGGGGATCCATCACGGCATCGCCGGAGGCACGGACGGTGAGGTCGAGACGGGCGTGACGCCCCCAGGCGTGGAGCATGTGGTCGAGGAAGGGCACACCGGTATCGGCGGACACGTTGCCGCTGCCGTCGAGCGCCAGGTCGAGCGCGATCGACGTTTCGCCGGTCACGCGGGAGATGCTGCTGGAGCGAATCGGCTGGTCGGTCATGAGGCGGCTCCGCTGGCAACCGGGGCGAACCGGGCGAGGGTGTCGGTGAGCGCTTCGAGGAAGATGTCGTTCTCGGCGGGTGAGCCGAGGCTGACCCGGATGCAGTGCTTGAGGTTGCCCCGATATTTCCGGATGTACACCTTGCGCTCGGCAAGCGCATCGACGAGTGGTCCGGCGTCCTCCACCGGCATGGCAGCCAGGATGAAGTTTGCGGCGGATTCGTAGGCCATCACGCCGGGCAGGGCGTTGAGTGCGGCCGACACCCGTTCGCGCTCGGCGATCAGCACATCGGTGTTGCGGCGCAGGTGGTCGACATCCTGCAGCGACGCGACGGCGACCGCCGCTGCAATCGCACTGACATTGTAGAAGGCGGGCGCGGCGCGATTGATCCACGGCATCAGCGATTCCGGGAAGATGCCGTAGCCGACGCGGAACCCGGCCAACCCGGCGAACTTGCTGAGGGTTCGTAGCACGACCACGTTCGGGTAGGCATCTGCCAGGTCGAGGTGGCTGGTGGCGCTGAACTCGGCGTACGCCTCATCGATCGCGACGAGGCAATCCACATTCGCGACAATCCGGGCGATGTCGTCCTTCGCGTACAGCGTGCCGGTCGGGTTGTTCGGGTTGCAGACGATGACAACCTTGGTGCGCTCGGTGATCGACGCCAGGATGCCGTCGACCGGGAGCACGAAGTCCGGGGCCGGCCCAAGCGGCTCATTGATGACCGTGGCCCCGTGGGTTTCGAAGAGTTCCCGGTACATCCCGAACGTCGGTTCCGAGATGATCACCTCGTCTCCAACATCGATGGTGGCGATGGCGAGGGTGGCGAAGACATCGTCCAGTCCTGCCCCGGCGACGATCCTGATTGGTGAGACACCGGTGTAGGCAGCCAGGGCGGCGACCAGGTCGTGCTGGTCGAAGGTTGGGTAGCGATTCCCTGACCGGTACGCATTGAAGACGGTCTGCGCCTGCGGAGAGAGTGCGTAGGGCGACTCATTCCAGTCGAGGCGGACTGCTTCGGGATCGTCGAGCGGCGACGCGCCAGGGGTATAGAGGGCTGCGGGCTTCAGGTGGTTGCGGACGATGCGTTCCGGATCGAATGCCATGCCGTGCTGTCCATTTCGCTAGAGGAGGAGCTTGTCCAGGGCCGAGACGAGGATTTCGCTGGCCCCGGCATGACGCAGCTGCTCGATCTTCTCCCAGAAGACATCTTCCTGGATGGCGGCATGGACGGCGACCCAGCCCGGGATTTCGAGCGGGATGATGGTGGGGGCCTTGAGTCCGGGAAGGACCGCGCGGATTTCGTCGAGGTTCGCTTCCGGCGCGTTCATCATGACGTACTTGAAGCGGCGGGCGGCGTAGACCGCCTTCATCCGCATCACCAGCCGGTCGATGTTTTCTCGCCGCGCGGGGTCTTCCATCGATTCGCGATTGGCGATCAGGACCGCCTCGGATTCGAGGATGGTGTGGATTGGGCGCAAGTCGTTCAGTTGCAGGGACGAGCCGGTAGCGGTCAGTTCGACGATGGCATCGGCAATGCCGAGCGCCGGCGCAACCTCGACCGAGCCGCTGATGGTGATGATCTCCGGTGAGCCGCCGATCGATGTGAAGAACTTCCGCGCCGACTCCGGGTACGAGGTCGCGATCCGGGCGTCCAGCAATTGGTCGGGGGTTTCGATCGATGATTCGCCGGGCACGGCGACCACCAACGAGCAGTAGCCGTAGCCAAGGGCGAGGAGTTCGACGACCTCGATTCCCTGCTCGTGCACGAGATTGCGCCCGACGATGCCGAGGTCAACCGTGCTCAGGCCGACGTAGTCGGGGATGTCGTCGTCGCGCGCGTAGAGGATCGACAGCGGGAAGTTGCGCGCCTTCGAGAAGAGCCGCTGGCCGTAACTCTCGAACTCGAGCCCGATCTGGCGAAGGAGGTCGAGTGAATGGTCGGTGAGCCGTCCCGATCGCTGGATGGCCAACTTCAGCTGGTTCTCGCCGTTGATCAGGGATCGTGCGGAGGTCATGGCAGGAAACGACTCACTCTCATGGATGACGGGGGATGGAGGACGCCTCATCCTCTACATTGTGAAAGGATGCACGGAACCGATTGGACTTGTACCACGATGATGAAGGGATGGGCAAGCAGTTGGCAGAAGGCCGGGTTTCACCGGACTGTTCCGTGGGCAGGCAGTCGCCGCGGCTGACCTGTGTTGATGGCGTTCGGTTCTCGCACCTCCCTGGATCAGTGACCATCGACCTGGGCGAGGTGACTACCTGGTGCGGTTCCTCGGATGGGTGCGGCTGACCGGATCGTGGAAAGTGATGTCGATCGCAATCCAGATCAGCAGGGCGAATGGGTAGAAGAACATCGGCATGGCAATGGCCAGTGAGGCGCCGAGAATCTGCATCTGCAGCACGTCCATGGCCGTTGCCGCGATCATCCAGACCACGATCAGCACGGTCAGGAGTTCGGTGACGCCGATGTTGACCACATAGCTGCCAAGGAAATACCCATCCTCGTAGGCGTAGCGGGTTTGGCAGTGCGGACACACCCGCTTGAGAGAAAACCAGCCATCGAAGACGCCACCGCCGCCGCAATACGGGCACCTGCGCCGCATCGCACGGCCGAGGCCGGTGAGGAGTCGCTTGCCGCCGGATTTCGGGAGCAAAACAGGTCGAGAGGGGGAGACGGGTGCTGCCTGGGTCATGCCGGTGTACCGCCGTGTCTGGGGCGCTTGGGGTGCGCCGTCGAATGTCATTCCTGATGGTACAGTGACGACTGCGAGAAGGCGACGAACATTGGATCGTGGTGCCCGAATTCCGCCTGGATGCGAGGGATTCGGCCTGCCCGGTTGGCGAGAGGGCGAACGTGCTGGCGAAGGTCAACAGCTGCGCGGTGGTGGGGCTCGAAGGTGTGCTGGTCGAGGTTGAGGTCGATGTCAGCAATGGCGGGCAACCCGGTGTGGTGCTGGTTGGATTGCCGGACACCGCAGTGCAGGAGAGCCGGGAGCGCGTGCGGGCAGCGATCCGGAACTCGGGCGGCAAGTTCCCGTTCGGGCGGGTGACCGTGAACCTCGCGCCGGCCGACCTGAAGAAGGCGGGACCGACCTACGATCTGCCGATCGCGATCGGGGTGTTGATGGCCGCTCGGCAGCTCTGGGCCGACCTCTCCGACGCCCTGGTGGTGGGGGAGCTTTCGCTGGACGGGGTGCTGCGGCACACACCGGGCATCCTCAGTATGGCGTCGCTGGCGGTGGACCGTGGTCTGGCTCGGGCGTTCGTGCCGGCGGACGACGCGGCCGAGGCATCGCTGGTTTCCGGGATCGAGGTCTATCCGGTCCGGACCCTGGCGGACCTGGTGAATCACCTGATCGGTGATGTGCCGATCGCGCCGATGACGGGCGAGCACCGGGATGCCGACATCCCTCACACATTCGCCGGCACCGACTTTGCCGATGTTCGCGGTCAGGAGCACGTGAAGCGCGGGCTGGAGGTTGCGGCGGCTGGTGCGCACAATCTGATCATGAGCGGGCCACCGGGTTCCGGGAAGACCTTGCTGGCGCGGGCCCTGCCCTCGATCCTGCCGCCAATGAGCATCGACGAGGCGCTGGAGGTGACGCGCATCTACAGCGTGCGGGGACTGCTGCCACCGGAGACGCCCCTGGTGCGGGAACGACCGTTCCGGTCTCCCCACCACACGACCAGCCATGCAGGGCTGGTGGGCGGAGGATCGTGGCCGCGGCCGGGAGAAATCAGCCTGGCGCACCGGGGCGTGCTGTTCCTCGATGAGTTGCCGGAGTTCTCAACCCAGACGCTTGAAGTCCTGCGCCAGCCGCTGGAGGACCGCCGGGTGACGATCGCCCGCGCCTCGGGCACGATCAGCTTCCCGGCGAATGTGACGCTGGTAGCAGCCATGAATCCCTGCCCGTGTGGGTTCTTCGGTGATCCAGTGCGCGAGTGCCGGTGCACGCATTCGGCGGTGACCCGTTACCAGAAGCGGATCAGTGGTCCCCTGCTCGACCGGATCGATATCCATCTCGAAGTGCCGAGGATCGACTACGAGCAGTTGTCCGACCGCCGCGCGGGAGAGTCATCGGCGGCGGTGCGAGCGCGGGTCGAAACCGCGCGCGAGGTCCAGCGGTCCCGGTTCGCGGGCGGTGAAACCCTGACCAACGCCGACATGGGGCCGCGTGAGGTGCAGCAGTTCGCCCGGCTCGACGATCAGGGCGAGGCCTTGATGAAGTCGGCGGTGCGTCAGCTGGCGCTCTCGGCGCGTGCCTACCATCGCGTACTGAAGCTCTCGCGGACGATCGCCGACCTCGATGGCAGCGATGGGGTGAAGGCGCAGCATGTCGCCGAAGCGCTCCAATACCGCCCTCGGGTGGCAGACGCGTAACCTGGACTGGGTTGCCAACAGGCAGGACCAAGGCGGCATAATCAGGCGCGCTGACCGCAACGCACCCGCCGCTTTGGTCCTCCCCTACGCGGCGTGGCCATCGTTGGCGCTGGAAGCGTCGCGATTTCCGCAGGGATGGACAGCCCGGAGCGGAGGGTCTGTCCATCCGAACCATCGTACGTCGGACCTCTCACCCTCCGCACGGAGGCGTCAGGCTCCGAGGCCGCCGAGGACCGTCAACTCGCGACTGGAGAACTCGCCGGTCAGCATTGGCATCGCCTGCGCGATCTGCTCGCGGACGTGCGGGAGTTTGAGCGAGTCGTCGTGGTGCTGTTTCGATTCCCAGACTTCGAAAATCACGACCTCGTCATCGTCGCCCTCGCAGACGATGTAGGCGTGGCAGCCGGCATCTTGCAGGCATTCGACGCCGGAGAGCAGGATCTCGATCACTTCCTGGCGCTTGCCGAGCTGCGTTTTCATTGATCCGGTGTGACCGTAGAGCATGAATGGTATCTCCCATCTGACCCGGTGACGGGCTCAGCGATCCGGGGTGGCTGCCGTGTTTTCCCCACCCATTTGACCACAGGTGCGTCGGTGCGGAGTTTGTTTCGCTGTCGACGGGCGAAAACGTGTCTGTCGGGCATGCCATAATGGCAGGTACCTGCCAAAGACCGCGTGAAGGATGCGGATGTGAACGAGTCGATGCCAGCCGGGACCATCGCCAGTCCGCTGCACCCCGTGGCGCTTCCCAGCCGGGAGTGGCAAGGAGTACCACTGCCGAATCCAGGCACGTCGTTTGTCGGTCGCGAACGCCAGATACGGGCGTTGAGCGACCTGCTCGTTCGGCAAGATGTGCGCCTGGTGACGCTGACTGGTCCGGGCGGGGTCGGCAAGTCCCGGTTGAGCCTTCAGGTCGCGAGGCGATCAGCAGAAGCATTCCCGGACGGGGTCGTCTTCGTCGACCTGGCACCCAACCCGGATCTCATTGATGTCGCGGCGATCGTTGCCGACGCCATGGGGATTCGTGGTGTGGCCGGGGTGTCGATTGCCGATCGGCTGGCTGTCGCCATTCACGACCGGGCACTCCTCCTGGTGCTCGATGGATTCGATCTGCACATCGCCCAAGCGACACTCCTGGCGGACCTGCTTGGCAGGTGCGAGCGCTGCACTTTGCTCGTCACGAGTCGAGAACCGCTCCGTCTTTCGACAGAGTGGGTGAGAGTGGTGACTCCTCTGACCCTCCCGTCTGATACCGCCGGAGTGGAAGCGGCTGACAACGAGGCGGTCACCCTGTTCGCGGAGCGAGCCCGTGCGGTAGCGCCTGATTTCGTTGTAGACGAGAGGACCTCCGGCGACGTGGCGGCAATCGTCCGCGCGCTCGATGGGTTGCCGCTGGCGATCGAGCTGGCGGCAGCCCGGCTCGCGCACCTCACCCCGCAGGCATTGCTGCAACGCCTCGACCGCAGGATGACGCTGCTGACGGGCGGTGCGCTCGACCTCCCGGAACGACATCAAACGCTCCGCCGCTCGATCGCCTGGAGTCACGACCTGCTGTCCACGGACGAGCAGCTCGCGTTCCGTCGACTCTCGGTGTTCGTCAGGGGGTTTACCCTGGCGGCCGCGAGCCAGGTGATGGCGCTGGCCACGCATGAGAGTGTCGACCATCTGGACCTGGTTGGCGCACTCGTTGCCAGGAGCCTGATTCGCTGTGTGGAGAGTTGCGACGGCGAACCACGTTTCGACATGCTGGATACATTGCGGGAGTTTGCTGCCGAGCAGTTGGAGGCGGCGGGCGAGGTAACTGTGGTTCGGGACCGGCACGCCGCCTGGTTCGTAACGTTGGCCGAGAGAGCGGACGCTTCCATCTGGGGTGGTCCGAACCATGTCCTGTGGCTCGATCGTTTGCACGCCGACCTGGACAACTCACGGGCGGCTCTCTCGTGGCTTGAGTCACAGGGAGAGGCGGAGGGCCTGATGCGGTTGGCGGCCGCGCTTGGTGGACTCTGGGCGTTCCGGAGCCTGCAGGTCGAGGGGAGGCGTTGGCTGCGGCGCGCGCTGGAGCTGGACGACGGGTCGAACCTCCCGGCCCGGGCCATGGTTGGTGTGAAGCTTGCGATGCTGGAGCGCCAGTTGGGGGGTGGTGACACGCTCGACCTGGCGATGATGGCCCTGGATCTGCGGCGTCAGGTTGGCGACAGGCAGGCCATTGGGCGGGCACTCCTCAACCTCGGCTACGCCCTGAGATATCGACAGGAGCATGAAGGCGCGATTGAGGCATTCCGGCAGGGTGAGGCCATTCTGGGCGAGATCCAGGATCTCGACGGCCTGGCCATGGCGATGCAGGGTCTCGCTGCCCTCGGACTGGACAATGGCGACCTCTCGCTGGCTGAAGCGTACGCAGCCGATGCGCTTGCCTTGAACCGGCAAACCGGATTTGCGTTCGGTGAGGCGCGTGCGTCGCTGGTCCTGGGCTGGGTCGCCATGGCTAGGCAGGATGTCGCGCGGGCAGCCAGGCTCTACGCGCAGAGCCTCGCCCTTTGGCTCCAGGTACGGAGCCTCGATGGCCTGATCGACACCCTGGCGGCAGTTGCGGCGCTGGCTGTCGACCAGGCCCGGCCTGGTCTGGCGGCGACGCTCATTGGCGCGGCAGATTCCCTCTGCACTGCGATTGGCTACGTGCCTCCTCAGCCGTGGTGGAGCGCCTGGGATCGGGTGGAACAGCAAGCCCGGGTCCAGCTCGAGGAGACGACGTACGACACCGTTTGGCACGCCGGTTGCCTGATGGGCCAGGAGGAGGCCGTGGCTGCGGCAGCCGAGTGGCTGAACGACGTGGCTCGCACGGGCACGTCACCTTCCCGTGGGCTGTTCACGCCACGCGAGCGCGATGTCTTGCGCCTGCTGGTAGAGGGCCGATCAGACCGGGAAATCGCGCTCGCACTTGACCTGAAATACCGGACGGTGACGTCCCACGTACGAAACATCCTGGACAAACTGGATGTCTCGTCCCGGACCGCCGCCGCCACTCGGGCAGTACGTGAGGGGCTGCTGTAGCAGCTGGCATCGCAGGCGGCGTCCGTAAACTCTCGCTTCCCCATCCGCTGCGGGTCCCATCCAACGTCTTCCCGTTAACGGATGGTGTCCCGCATCCCCACTGCCAACAGCGGGCATCGGTGGCGTGGACTGTCCTGGCGCTTGCCTCATGAGCCTCGTGGAAGATGCAATCCCTGGATTCCTGTTGAGTAATCCTACGGTGGTCCCGCAACAGCACGGTTACCGTATTCCCTACGATGTGGTTGGCACCCAGGTTTGAAATGATGTTTGCAGGAAACCGGTTCCAACTGGCGTCCCTGATCGCCGGTCCGTTCCCGTCGCGATCCTGTCCGCCATTGCCCTGACCTTGATCGCAGAAAAAGGAGGCCCCCCATGAAAACCGGACAGCATTCACGCTTGTTCATTTGCCTCGCACGCACGATTGTCGTGCTCGTCTCGTTGATGGGCCTCATGCCGGGATCGATCTCTGTGGCAACGGCCCAGGAGGCGCCGGCGGCCTTCGCGAACCAGTTCTTCAACGCGATCGGCGGCGAGACGCCCGAGTACATGCTCACCTTCGACGCCGTGCTGTACACACCCGAGGGCACCTACCTCGGTGCGGCCGGTCCCGCGCAGTTCGGGGAAGCCCTGGGCGCGTCGTTCTCCGAGGTCGAGTTCGCGAACCTGTCGGTGGCGCAGGCGGGCGAAGAGTGGGTGATCGCCTCGTTCACGATGGCTGGCATCCACACTGGCAACTACCGGGACATCACTCCCAACTGCGCCGGATTCTCGATACCGGGGGTAGCACTGCTGCGACTCACAAAGCTCGTCGAGGACGTGCAAGCCTGGACGTCGCACTCGGCAGACGAACGTGGCAGTGTGCCCCAAATGGTAGCCGCCACGATGATCGTCGAGCAGTGGGTCAACTACGACGCCGACCTCCTCGCCAGCCAAATCGAAGAGTTCAACGACACCGATTCCGGCAGCCAGCCAGGCTGCGCCGATTAGCTGGGAGAGCAACGGTCACGTCTCCCGCACCATCCACATTGGCTATACCGGGAAGCAGCTTTGGCTCGGAGAGATGCGCCCGGGTCATGGAGTGCACTTCTTCCACGGATAGCGTTCGTCCATGCACAGTGGCCGGCTGCATCCGCAGCTGGCCACTGTGCGGTCGTCACCACACCCACCAGCCAGGCTTGACCTGCCGAGGCGTCGTATTTCGACCCCGCGTGATTCGGGAACGAGCCTTACGACCCGCGCCGGTCGGCGAGTACGGTGCGCAGGTGATGAGCTTTTGCCCTGGCGCTCGTTTTCACATGGATCGCCTGCTCGGCGAACTGACGAGCCACCTCGGCATCGTCGATGTAGGGCAGGTTGGCGCTGACATTCGAGAGGGAGGCGATGACCGCCGATTCCGCGAGGTTGACACCGATTTCGGCGTCCGACAGGGCGTGGCTGGCGCCACGTTCAGCTACCGGCGCCAGCAGGTCGAGCACACGATTGGCTGAGACGGCGAGAGCGAGTGGCACCTTGGCAGAGGTGATCATGGCGGCCTGCATCGCGGTCTTGCGGCGCGCCTTTTCCTCCGGGGTGGCCTTTGGGAGTTTTGAAGCGGCGACAAAGCCGGAGTAGGCCCGCTCGTCGGCAGCGCTGGCGTCGAGGAGCGCGCCAATAGCCACCTGCAATTCGTTGCGGATCGGATCGAGGTCGGGGGCGTTGCGGGTGAGGGCGATCACCATTTGGCCCAACCCCGCGGCCAGCGCGCCGACCAGACCGGCGACGCTGCCGCCACCCGGAGCGGGATCCGATGATCCCAGTCGGTCGAGATAATCGCCGATGGTGCGTTCTGCGAGCGGAGGCAAGCCGGTCATGCCTTGGCCTTCTGTTGTTGCGCTGCTTCCACCATCCGGTGAAGTTCGGTGACGAAGCGCTCTTCGTCGAGTTCGAGCCGGTAATGGGTCTCATCGGGTCGCGGCGCGGGCGGGATGACGAATTTCACCCAACCCTCTTCCGCGCCACGGCAGAGGAGGTCGGTGACTTTCGATTCGAATCGGGTATAGGAGAACTCCGGGGCCAGGACACGGTAATACTGCTCGCCCATGCCATTGGCGGTCCAGATCAGGCGGACGAGTTGGCGGTGGCGCGTTTCGAGGGGGGAGGCGGCGACCTCGTTCGACATCAGGCCGCGGAGGATGGCGGAAAATTTCCCCATTGGGCGCAAATTGCCGAGGCAGACCGGACAGACGCCATCGTAGTCGGCGACGTGTTCGTGACGGTAGCTGCGGCGACAGTGGTCGCACCAGAGGTAGGAGTCTTTTGGTGTGGAATTGGACATGGTGAAGTCCGTGTGGATTTGAAGTGCTTCGCACAGGGATGTCTCGCCTCCGCTGCGCTCCGCTCGACATGACGACGATGTGTTCGAAGTGTCAGTGTCCAGGCTCTGTCGCCGGAATGAACGGAGCCCGACCGGTGAACCGGTCGGGCTCCGCGCGGTTACCGAACGAGAACGGGTCGATTAGCCCCACCCCTGACCCCGCCCCGGGAAGTGGAACCGTGGGGTCGACCCCTACAAACGACCGGCCAGCCCAATACGACAGATGCACCTAGCCGCGCATGTTACGAGGTTCGTGCTGGACAGTGCCGCCGCTGCCGACATTGGCCGCGGCGGCCTGCTCGGCGCCGGTCTTGTCCGCCCACTTCTGGACGCGCCAGGTGATGAAGATGCCGGCGAGCATCATGAAGATGGCGAGGAAGAGTTCGACCGTTTCGGCAAGTGTGCCGAAGGCGATGGCGAGATTGGAAACAATCATGGCGAACCTCCTGCCTTACGGGGCTTCGATGGTGAGCGTGCCGACCATGCCGGCTGCTTCATGACCAGGAATGCTGCAGTAGAACGTGTATTCCCCGGGCGCGGCGTCTTCGGGAATGGTGATCGTCACCGCCGCTGCCCCGGTCTCAAGCGCTTCGTTGATGCCGAGTTCGTCGATCACGAAGTCGTGTTCGAGAACACCACCGTTGACGACCTGGATCGTGTCGCCTGGCTTCACCGTGACGTCGGAGACGCTCCACGAAAGCGAGTCCTGGGCCTGGATGAGGGTGCCGCCTTCACCTTCGGCGGTGGGTGTGCCACTGCTGTCATCCGGCGCCTGGGTGGCGGCAACCGGAACTGTTGGATACAGAGCGAACTCTTCGTCCTCGGCGTTGGCGCAGGCGTCCTCATTGGTCGGTGTCGCATCGCAAATGGACTGCGCGTAGTTATGGCCGGTGGTGAGCACGGCCTCGTTGTACACGTAGTCCCAATTGCCGTTCATGATCAGGAAGACGAGATCGTTGACTTCCTCGACATTCAGGTCGGCACCGAAAGCCGGCATGATCTTGGTGGCGGTGCGAGGGTCCTGTGGCACGCCATACGTGATCATATACCGGAGATATCGCTCGGCGGTTTCCTGCTCGGCAGGATTGTCCGACTGGAAGCGAACGAAGTTGCTGCCACTGAACTGGGCCAACTGCTCGTCCGAAAGCGCACCCTGGTTCAGCGGTTTACCGATTCGCCCAGGATCGTCATTCCCGGCGGATCCGTAACCGCTGGGGCCGTGGCATTGCAGGCAGTAGGTGATATACAGCGAGGTGCCGCGCTCAAGGGCAAGGGCTTCCTGCTCGGTCAATTCGCTGTCACGGCGGTTTGGTTCATCGGCAAGGTAGACCACCAGCACGGTTGCCAGGGCCACCAATCCGACGATCACCACCGTCGCGAGTTTTTGAACGGCTCCCACCCTTGTCTCTCCTCAAGCTCGCCGGGAACGTCAACCCGGAATCAGGTTCCGCGATCAGACGTTGTACGGGGTGATCTGGTCTGGTTCAACGAAGTTGCGCACGATGACGGTGCTCGGATTGGTATCGACGGTGACGCCGCCGTCGGCGTTGACCACCAGCGGGAAGGCATCGAGCGAGCGCGGCGCCGGGCCGGAAATCCGCTGCCCGTCATACTCATACACCGATCCGTGGCACGGGCAAACGAAGTGATGCTGACCCGCCACCCACGGGACCGTGCAGCCAAGGTGGACGCACTTCCAATACAGTGCCTGGAGCCCATCATCGGTGTGAACGATGTAGAATTTGCCCTCCGAGTAGCGGAAGGGGGCACCGTCGACGGCGGGAATGCTGTCTGCGCCGATCGTGATCTCGCCACCGAAAGCGCCGGTCTTGTTTGGCCAGAGCAGGTAGACCGTGCCGGCGGCGATTTCGGCCGTCACAATCAGGGCGGAGCCAAGAGCGGCATTCCGGGTGAAGGATCGCCGGCTGGTGAGCTTTTTCGCCCCGGCCGAGCCGTGGCCCGCCTGCAGCCGCGCGACCAGGCCGAGGGCGCGGCTGGCGAGCCATCCTCCTGCCAATCCGGTCAGTGTGCGCGCGAGTGGTGTCATGGGTGCAACGATCCTTGTCCTGGAGCCGATACCGTACGCATCCGGTGCGCGGCCTAATGGTGGACGAGCGGAAGATCCCACGGCATCGTGAACTCCTGGCCGGGGCCGCGGAACGATGTGCCGAAGATCGCCAGCACCCAGTAGGTCACGAAAAAGCCGGTGAAGAGGGCGATGACCAGTTCGCGGGTGGTTGGGCGGAAGATGTTCTTGATCAGCACGACCAGGACCGCGATCGCGATCAGCATGATGATGGTGGAGAGGACGATGCTGGACACCCAGATCGGAGCGCCGAGTTCGGTGGTCAGCCAGTCGCCGATGCCGAACTGCGTGCCGCGGCCGATCGCCTCATCCAGCAGGACCATGCCCGTCAGGACGACGGTGGTGAAGACCGCCGTGAAGCCGATGATCTTGCGGCCCTTGGTGGAGGTGCCGAGAATGCCGACGCCGAGCGGGCTGCGGTCGATGTAGGGGATCGCGGCAATCGCGATCAACGTCACGGTTGGCACGATGACACCGGCGAGACCCGGGTCCATGTGCAGCAGCATTTCCTGGAGATTCAGGAAGTACCACGGCGCCTTGGACGGGTTCGGGGTCTGGTTCGGGTTGGCGCGCTCAAGGAGTGGCGCGTTGACCAGCACCGAGAGGGCGGTCAGGATCGCGAGGAAGACGACCGCGCAGACCGCCTCAACCACGACCAGGGACGGCCAGACCATCACCTCGTCTTCGGCGAGGTCGGTGGGGCGGGCGAGGGCGCGGCCGCGGACGAGTTCGAGCAGCTTTTGCCGCTTCTGCTCATCGATGGCGGCGCCGGCTCCCGGTTGTTGCTGGATGGTATCTGCCATGAGTTCTCTCTCCCGTACCTGGCGATCCAGGCGAGCTGGATGGGACCTAGAGCGGGCCGGAGATGCCGCCGTCCTTGCGGATGCGCCAGAAGTGGACGGCCATCAGGAATGCGGCAACCAACGGCAGGAAGATGACGTGCAGGGTGTAGAAGCGGATCAGCGTGCTCTGGCCAATCTGGAAGTCACCGAGCAGCAACTGCCGCACTTGCGGGCCAACGACCGGGGCTGCGCCGCCGATTTCGGAACCGACGGTGATTGCCCAGAAGGCGAGTTGGTCCCATGGGAGCAGGTAGCCGGTGAAGGAGAGCAGGAAGGTGACCACGAGCAAGAGGACGCCGATCACCCAGTTGAATTCGCGGGGCGGTTTGTACGAACCGGTATAAAACACACGGCCCATATGAAGGAAGACGGCGATGACCATGCCCTGTGCCGACCAGCGGTGCATGTTGCGCATCAACTGGCCGAAGGTGACGGTGCCCTCGATGTCCTTCATCGTCTGGTAGGCCTGATCGGTCGACGGGATGTAGTAGAACATCAACAGGACGCCGGTCATGGTCAGCACGAGGAACATGAAGAAGGAGAGTCCGCCGAGGCAGAAGGTGTACGTCACCTTCGTGGCGTATCGCTTGATCTTCACCGGGTGAATGTGCAGGAAGACGTTGCTGGCGATGATCAGGGCCTGGTTGCGCTGGGTATCGGGATACCCGTGACGCACCACCGATCGCCACAACGCTGACCCGGTGATGCGATCCGCCAGCGTTTGCTCGCGCCTCATGCCCATCCTCCTCCGGAGATCCCCATCTCACCGATTAAGCCAATCCGGATCTCGCCGCTCAACCAGGTGCCGTTGCACCTGGCATCTCACGGTTCCGGATTGATTGGTTTGCACATCACAACCGATGCCTCACCAATGGCAAAGCGTTTTCGTATTGTCCTTTGCCGGTGGAAGGATGGTCAAGGCTCGGTATGCGGCATTCGTGACCGTTTGCCGCATACCGAGGAATGACTCGCAGCTGGGATCGATAGGCGAAAGCGAGGGCTCCTGCCATGGAGACCCCCGCCCTCGCGGTGGGCAATCAGGCAAACGACAGGGGTTCGCCGGTTTCCAGCAAGGTCTTGAGGCTCGCCAGGATCGACGGCCAGCCTTCCGAAATGCCGGGGAGGATGACGCTGTCCGGGGTGAAGTCGTCGTGGGTGACGGTGAGCTTGACGAGATCGCCGACCGGTTCGATCTCGAAGGTGACGCGTGAGGGGTGCTCGGCGGTGGCTGCCGCGATCCAATCCGGATCGGCTTCCACCACCGCAAGGAATTCGGGCGTGATCTCGTGCCAGGTGTAGCTCAATCGCCGGGGCGGATCCGCTTCCAGGACGACCTGGCGCGGCCCGTCCATCGTGGCGCCGCCGTAGGTCCATGTCACATGGGAGCCTGCTTGCCAGTCGGAAATGAGTTCCACCCCCCAGTACCGCCTGGTGAAGGCCGGGTCGGTGAGGGCGACCCAGGCCTTGTCGGGGGTGGTGGCGATGTAGGTGACATACAGGAAGCGGTCGCTCATGACTGGGTTCTCCAGGGATAGCTTGAGGTCCGCAAGGGCCGATACCCGCGGGCGGTCGAATGTGCGAATCCAGCGTTCAGCAATGGCATGGATCGGCACAGGGTTGAGGTAGTGCAGGGTTTCGCGACCCTGCCGTTGGGTTGCGACCAGATTGGCGTCTGCCAGGACGGCGAGGTGCTTGCTGACCGATTGGCGCGTCATGCCGAGCCCGTCGCAGAGGTCGCGAAGGGTTTGGCCATTACGCTGGTTGAGGCGGTCGAGCAGCTCCCGCCGGCTGGGATCCGCAAGCGCCCGGAAGACATCGCCCATCGTGTGCCGCTCCGTGCCGTCCAAAGGCAGCCATCCGGCTGCCAATCATGATAGGCAACCGGATGGCTGCATGTCAATGGGTGAATCGACAGGGGCCGACCAGCGAGCCTCTGGGCGAGCGCGTGGCTGTGCTGCCATGCGACGATCTCTCGACCCCCACCATGGACGAAGGGATCGGACGCGTATTCGCTGTGCGGCATGCGGAGCCGTGGAACCAGAACCCGCGGTCGCCATCGGCGAGGGGTGGGCCGGGCACGAGGTCGGCGTCCGGCCCACCGCCGTTGACGGCACATTCGACATCCTGTTTCATCAGCAGGTGGTGCGGGTGATTTCTCTGACCACCCCCACGGTGTCGGCGTTCTCGCAGGTGTGACCCATCTCCTCGTACACCTGTCACCCATGTCTCCGGTCTATACACCACTTCCTGCCTGTACCGCCCTGACGTTCAAGACGGTTACTATCGGTTCTTGAGTCGGTTCGATGAAGCAGCTCTCGCAGCCTGTCGGTGCAAGCCAGGAGCCGTCGATAGCATCATGCGATCTGACCATGCTCAATGCGGGCCAGTTCGAGCAGTATGCCGCGCGCTGCGGAGCGTTGCTGGCACGAGCACACAGCCAGAGTCTGCCTGCCGGGGTCGTGGGGCTACATGGACGCCGGCGATCGTTTCGACGATGCGGTGGCGGAGTGGGCAGTGGCCTACGCCGACGTGGTACAAAAGGATTTCGAGACGCTGGAGGCGGCGGTAATATCCAGTCGGCTGCCATCGGAGTGGGGAGTCTAGCTGGTGTATCCGCAAGCATCGAGGCCAACAGCACAGTGGGCCGTCGAAGGCATGGGCTGATTCAATCCCCGAGTTTCGTTGATTCGTAGATTCCTGGATAAGTGGCGCCAACCGGTGTCGCAGAGATTACGGTGTTTCGAGAAAGGCAATGCGATGGTTATGGCTCGATTCCTGCCGAAGGACGAGGAGTTTTTCGGATTTTTTGCCGAGGCGGCGGCGAATGCCGAGGCGGCGGCGGTCAACCTCGCCCGGCTGCTCGATCCCGATGCGTCCGGAGACGATTTCTCTCGTCTCGTTGGCCAGTTGCGTGCCCAGGAGCATCGGGGCGACGAGATCAGCCACAGTATCTTCCGAGCCTTGCACAGCACCTTCGTCACGCCGCTGGACCGCGACGACATCCAGCACCTTGCCTCCGCGATCGATGACTACCTCGATCGCATCGACGAGACTGGAACCCGCTTCCACCTCTACCAGCTCGGACCGGCCACGGAGTTGGCCAGCCGCTTCGCCCGCATCATCGCGGAGCAAGGGGCTGCCATCACGCCGGTCATCCCGCTGCTGGAGCGGGCTAACAAGCATGGCCGCGAGATTCGCGACGCCATCCTCACCATCCACCGCCTCGAGAACGAAGGCGACGACCTCCTGAGCGCGGCCCTAGCCAGTCTCTACGATGGGGTCACCGAGGTGCCCCAGCTGATCTCCTGCCTGCGATGGGGCGAGCTCTACCAGTTGCTGGAGGATGTGACCGACAGCGCGGAGGATGTGGCCAATGTCTTCGAGGGGATATTGATCACCTATGCCTGATACCGCGCTTCTCGCTCTGATTGCGATTGTCCTGCTCGGACTCACTTTCGATTTCATCAACGGCTTCCACGACTCCGCCAACGCCATTGCCACTGTGGTCGCCACCCGGGTGCTGCGGCCGGGGCAGGCGGTGTTGATGTCGGTGATCCTCAATATCCTCGGTGCGCTGAGTGGACATGCGGTGGCGGCGACCGTCGGCATGGGGATCGTGGCGCCGGAATTCGTCTCCCTGGAGCTCGTGGCTGCGGCGCTGATCGCGGCGATCGCCTGGAACCTCGCGACCTGGTGGTGGGGCATCCCCTCCAGTTCCAGCCACGCGCTGATCTTCTCGATGGTGGGTGCGGGCATCGCCGCGGCAGGGACGGACGCGATCATCCGCGGCGGCGTGACGAAGGTCCTGCGGGGAATGGTCTACTCGCCGGTGTTGGGGTTCCTGGGGGCATTCCTGTTTTTGGTGCTGTTGCTCTGGATCGTGGCGAAGCGGTCGCCGTGGTTGGTGAACCGGGTCTTCGGCCGGTTGCAGATCTTCTCGGCGGCCTTCATGGCCTTCAGCCACGGCAGCAACGACGCTCAGAAGACGATGGGCGTCATCACACTGGCGCTGTCGAGCTATCACGGCTGGACCAGCAGCGAATGGCATGTGCCGCTCTGGGTGACGCTGGTGGCAGCCGGGGCGATGGGCCTGGGCACCGCGACGGGCGGGTGGCGGATCGTGAAGACGATGGGCCTGAAGGTGGTGGAACTGCGTACGATCGACGGCTTTGCGGCAGAGACCTCGGCGGCGGCGATCATCGAGGTGGCGAGCCGGTTGGGTATCCCGGTCTCGACGACGCACGTGATCTCCTCGGCGATCATGGGCGTGGGGGCGACGCGTCGCGCGTCGGCGGTGCGCTGGGGGGTGGCCGGCCGGATCGTGGCGGCCTGGGTGGTGACGATCCCCGTCTGCACCGCGATCGGCTGGGCCACCTTCCACCTCATCGACGCCGCCGAGATTCTCTTCTAGCAGTCCGCCGAATGTGGGGGGCATGAGTCGTTGATATGGAGCAGCTCTCGCAGCCTGTTGGGGTAAGCCAGGAGCCGTTGATACCGTTGTGCGATCTATGGAACGTTCCCATGTGCGGACGATATGTCATCCAGAGCGGCTGGGAAGGGCGAGCCAGTTGACTACTTTCTCTGCACAGGCAGACAGGACGGGACCTGCGACCTGCCGCATCTACCGGTGACACTGGTCGAGGACGCGCTGCTCCGGGAAGTGCAGAGTCTTCAGCTGACGGCAGCGGGAATTGCCACCATGCGTGAGCAGGTGACGGGTCACTTCGACCAGCGGCTCAACGCCGAGCGTGAGGTGGATGCGCGGGTGAAGAAGGAGCGGGCCGCCTTCGATGCGAAGGAGGAACGGCTCCTGGATCTGGTCGCCGAGGGATCACTAACCACGGAGAAGGTGCGCGACCGGCTGGGCAAGCTTCAAGTCCAGCGGAACGCCCCGACGCAGCGGCTGGCGACAACAGCGGAGGTTGTTCAGCAAGAGAGCGAGATGATCCTGACTCTCCTCGACCTGCTCGACCTGCTCGACCTGCTCGAACGGCCTGGCGCGTTCTCCGCGGCAACCTCGGACAATGTGAAACGCAAGCTGCTGGCGGCGTACTTCGCGCAGATCTGGGTCGACGATGTTGGGCACGAAATCATCCTCGACACCCAGCCCCAGGTGATGGTGGCCCAGATTCAGGAGTTGGCACGAACAGGGGGACAGCAAACGAAACAGGCACCGAGTCGCAACTCGGTGCCTGTGATTCGTCGAACACAGCCCATTATTTTCATGGCATATGTTTGAGTAAGTTGAAATTGGTGGGCGTTACAGGACTTGAACCTGTGACCTCACGGATGTGAACCGTGCGCTCTGGCCAGCTGAGCTAAACGCCCGTCGATCCGGTTGCCCGGTGACGCCAGAGTATACACAAGGCGAGTTCACGCGGGCAACCGGATCGAGCGCCCGATTTACCCCTCGCGGAGCAAGGCGACGCACTCGACTTCGACAAGAACGCCCATCGGGAGCTTCGCGACCTGGACCGTGCTACGGGCCGGAGCACTCTCTCCAGTGAAGTAGGAGGAGTACACCTCGTTGAAGGTAGGGAAGTCGCCGAGGTCCTGAAGGAAGCAGGTGGTCTTGATCGCGAGGTCGAGCGACGAGCCGGCGTCCTCCAGCAGGCCCGCAAGGCTCGTCAGGACGCGATCGGCCTGAGACCGGATGTCGTCCCCGGTAATCTGCTTGGTTGCTGGGTCCAGGGGAATGACCCCGGCGGTGAACACCATCCCGTTGGCGACGATTGCCTGCGAGTACGGTCCAATTGCGGCGGGGGCCTTGTCCGAGCTGATCACGCGTTTCACCGGCACACACAACTCCTTTCGGTGATCCAACTGACCGGAACATCGGGTGTCCGGATTGGCGCAGGACATGCCTGCTTCTTCATTATGAAGGAGACGGACCAGGACAGGCGCAATCGCAACGGCAGGAGCGCGCGTGTTTACCATGTCCGTGCAATCCTGTCGCGATGGTCGCGTCGTATACTGCAGTGGGCAGGTACGCGCCGCGCCGGTGCGGTCACCTTCATCCTCATGTCATCCGCCACGCGGAGTACTCATGCACATTGCTCAGCCAGTTTCCGGCACGTCCACCTTTGCCGGGGCCGACGGGAAGACCGCCGGTCAGGAGCGAAAGGCGCAGGTCTCGCAGATCGCGACCTGGCTTTTGGTCGGACTGTTCTCGGTATTCCTCGTGGCCATCGTGGCATTTGCCGCGTACGGAATCAGCTATGCGGATCGCGCGCTCCTGGGGACGCGCCTTGGCGGCGTCGACCTCGGCGGCATGTCGCGGAGCGAGGTGGAGCGCCAGGTTGCGACCCAGTATGCCGGCTTCAGTGACTCCACCGTCTCGCTCACCGCAGGCGACCAGCGGTTCGACCTGGCCGCCGCCGATCTGGGAATATCCGTCGATCAGGACGCCACCGTTGACTTGGTGATGGAAACACTTCGCACTGGTTCGCCCTGGGAACAATCGCTGGCCTGGACCCGCGGCCTGATTTGGGGAAATGACCTGTCGCCCGTTTTGGCAGTCGACGAGCAGGTCTACCAGGCAGCCATGCGCCAGATCGCGCCGGATGTGGTGTACGCCCCATCGGACGCACGGGTGGACGTGGGATCGGTTGGGACGGCAACACTGATCGACGATGTCTCCGGGCGGTCACTTGACGTAACCGCCACGCTGGGAAGAGTGCTGCAGAGTCTGTCCGATCCGGGCGGAGGCACCGTCAGCATGTCGCTGCTCGAAGTACCGGCGGCCGTGAAAACCGCCGACATCGAGGGTGGGATGCCAAGTGTTGAACGGGCACTCGCCAGCAGTTTCATGGTGTCCTCCGACGATGGTGAATGGGGGATGACTCGCGCCGTCCTTGGCGAATTGGTTTGGGTCGATGATTCGGGGACGATGCAGGTACGCCGCGACGGTGTGGAGGCATATATTGCCGGGATCGCCGCCCAGGTCGATCACCCTGCGGTCGATGCCGCGATCACGGTCGATGATCAGGGGCAGTTCGTCGTGGTTCCCCACATTTCGGCGGCCACCGTTGACCAGGAGCAATCCGTCGATCGCCTCGTCGCGGCGCTAAAGGAGGGCGAGTCTGCCTCCGGCCTCGTCGTTGCGCGCGAAGACCCGGCCATCCTGACGGCGGATGCGGAAATATGGGCGGCGGCGGCCGACACCATGGTGGGCGACGGGTTGACGCTGACATGGGCCGGCGGCACCAGCCAGCTGGGGCGGGCAGACCTGATCGCGGCGCTGGTGATCACACCACAGGCTGATGCCGACGACAAATTCCGGCTCTCGCTCGATCCCGGCATGCTTGCCGAACGCATGACGCCGCTCCAGGAAGATTTGTACGTCCAGGAACAGGAAGCCCAGTTCCGGTTGGTGGACGGGGCGATCCGGTTCCAGGCCGAGGCCCGGCAGGGGCGCGAGATGGACATGGAGGCGTCGGTCGAATCGGTGATGAAGGCGATCGGCGATGGCGAACCGGAAGCGCCGATTTCGGTCAACGTGATCGAGCCGACCTACACAAGTGCTTCGCGTGCGGATATCGCCTTGCCCGATGTACTCGGGGTTTCCAGCACGTACTACGGGAGTTCGAGCGAGCCACGACGGCACAATGTCGAGCGGGCGGTGGAGCTGCAGGATGGCTGGTTGATCCCACCGGGCGGCATCTTCTCGTTTGCCCAGTTCTCGGGCCTGATCACCGAGGACAACGGATTCGTGACCGGGTTCGGGATCGTGGCCGATCCCAGCGGCGGGGTTACGACGGCGCCGGTGATCGGCGGCGGGATATGCCAGGTCTCGACCACCATCTTCCAGGCGTCGTTCTGGGCGGGATTGAAGGTGGTCGAACGCTGGGCCCACCCGTACTGGCTGGATGGGTACGGTCAGGCGCCCTATGGCATGCGTGGCCTCGATGCGATGGTGAATATCGAGCCTGACTGGTCGCTGGATTTGAAACTCGAGAACACCACCGGCAACTGGATTGCGGTGGTGATGAGTGCCGACGGTGAGAACGTGTACGCCGAAATCCGGGGAACCGATCCTGGCTGGGACATCGAGGTGCCCGATCCGATGATCACCGACATCGTGAAGCCGGGCGACGAGATGAACTACACGGACTCGCCCGAGTTGCCGAAGGGGCAGGAGTTGCAGGTGGAGCACGCCAAGGATGGCTTCACTTCGACGATTACGCGGACCGTGCGAGACGCCGACGGTGAGGTGGTGGATGAGTACACCCAGGAGAGCACCTACGCGGCCTCGCGGAACCTGACCCTGCGTGGCACCGGTGCCGACGGCGACGACTGATCTGGCCGGAAGCCATCGTCGAGGCAGAATCGCCATCCTGTCCCGGATCAGGCGCGGGTGCCTGTCAATACCCCTGTCCGTTCACACGAACGGACAGGGGTATTGGTTTTTCGGATTCGTCGAAAATTGCCCCCGATTCACCCTTGCACGCCGGTTGACGGGTCTGTATCATTGCCGAGGCTTCGGAGGAAACGGGCCGCGGCGAAGGTTGGAAGACCTGCTGCAAGGCCCGGATTTCGATGCGTCGAAATCCTTGACGAAGCGAGGACACCTGAGTACACTTGGGATCCTGCCGGTGAGACCGGCACCCTGATCGCGAAAGCGAGACGGATCTGGAGGTCGCATGTAGCACGACGTCTCATACAAGACGTTCGAGCAGCCCCGGAAGCGGGGCAGGCGATTTCCGCCCTGTAGAGATACAGGGCGATCTTCTTGCCTCATGGCTGGAAGACCACCTTGACAAGTGGAGCACTGCACGGCCCTGGGAGACGGGGGCGGACCTGGTG
>CAZSUN010000017.1:33658-54963 GCA_964610045.1 uncultured Sphaerobacteraceae bacterium | reverse complement strand
CGCCACGGGGCATTTGTTGGACCGCATGACCCCGTGTCGGCCCGTAACCCTGTTGACCAGGTTTACGTAGGCACATTCCCCAGACAGTGAACGAACGCGTCGTGCCCGGCACACAGCGGCGGCAGGTCATCGAGCGATCGCCAGAACAGGCGAAACAGGTAGGCCGTGCCGGGGGCGTCGTCGGGATCGCCTTCCCAGTGCTCCCAGGTCTCCGGTGTGGGCACGTCGCAGCGAAGGTGAACGAAAATGCGGTGATGGATCTCGTCCCTGCCCCAGGGTCGGTCGTCGTGGTCGGCGGTACCGAGCACGCCAATCACCGAAAGCCTGGCGAGACCGGTTTCCTCGAACGCTTCCCGGATCGCGCCGTCAATCGGATCCTCTCCCGGTTTCAGCGTGCCGGCCGGGACCTGGATGCCAGCATCGTGGTGGACGTGTTCGAATACCAGCAGCCGGTTGTCGCTCGTGATGTAGGCAAAGACCTTCTGGCGGTGAAGCGGCATCGGTGCAAGCTCCCGGTACGTGCAAAGGGACGGTAGGATACCCCGGAGTGTTGCGTATGCTCGTTGCAAGGAGCCCGTGTGGAATCGACACTTGCCTTGATTGCGGAGAATGACATCACCTATGGCACGGGTGGGGGGCGCGATCTCGCCCTCGACATCCTCCGGCCGGATCTGCCGCTGGACCCGCCTCGACCGCTCGTCATCTGGATCCACGGGGGAGGATGGCATTCGGGAGACCGTGCCCCGTCGCCGAACGCGCCGTTGGCGCGGCATGGATTCGTCACCGCGTCGGTGTCCTACCGGTTCAGCGACGAGGCCATCTTTCCGGCCCCGATTCACGATGTAAAGGCCGCCATTCGCTTCCTGCGGGCAAACGCCGCTCGTTGGGGCATCGACCCGGACCGGATCGGCATCTGGGGCCACTCGGCTGGTGGACACCTGGCAGCCCTCGCGGCGGCGACCCCCAATCTCCCGGAACTGGAAGGCGATGGCGGAAATCCCGGTGTCGACACCAGTCTCAGGGCGGCGGTCCCGCTCTCGCCCCCGGCCGACTTCCTGGTCGACTGGTTCGCACAGAGTTCCTTCCCGGACAACGAAGGGGCACTGGATGCGGTCAGCCGGCTCTTTGGCGGCCTCGATCTGGACGACCCGGCATCGCGCGACCTCGCCCGGCTCGCCAGTCCCGTCCACCACGCGAGCGGAGACGACGCACCCATGCTGATCGTGCACGGCACGCAGGACGACATCGTGCCGGTCGAACAGGGGCGGGCGCTGGTGTCGGCGCAGCAGGCGCACGGTGCGGATGTCTCGTTGCTGGAGCTGCCGCACGACGATCACCGGCTGCAGTCCATGTTCGGAGAGGAATACGTCTACGATTCGCCCGCGCTGGATGAAGTCATCGACTTCTTCGAGCGAACGCTGGGCCCGATTGCGTGAATGCGGGTTAAATACCGAGCGGGTCGCGCTTGGTGCGACCCGCTCCGGTGGGGTGGGGGAGGAGAGAGTTTGGAAGCCATTGCTGCGGTGCTTGGGGTCCGCAACCGCTGGTCTTTCCATCTCCAAGATTAGGGGGAGCGCCTGACACCAGCCTGATGCTTGCCTGAAGGTTTGCTGAATCGAAGAATTCGGCGTACGTTCGCCGCAACCGGACTGTTTGCCACACCGAGGACGGATCGACATGAAGCGCTATCACCACTTTGGATTGCCCGCGCCCGACCAGGAAACACCGATCGAGGGCGAGTTCTGGCTCGAAGGCGGCAAGCTCTGGATCACCAACCCGAACCATCATCCGCAGCGCGTGGAATGGCTCCGGTTCGCCCCGGACCATCCAGGCACCGACGAGTCGCGCGCCCGGCCGCACATCTGCTACGAGGTCGACGATGTCGCCGCCGAGGTCGAGGGGAAGGAGATCCTGACCCCGGTCGGACCGATGGGCGACCCGCCGTTCGCGCTCGTCGCCTTCACCATGGAAGATGGCATCATGGTCGAGTACATCCAGATCACTGGTGCGCGCACGTGGTTCGACGACCCCGTGTAGGCGACCCCCACCGGCATATCGATGCAGGAGCCCACTCATGCCTGACCGCCTTGCGGTATCGACCAACAGTTATCACTCCTATTCCCTTGAGGAGGCCCTGGCCGGGATCGCTGCTGCCGGGTTCACCAGCGTCGAACTCTCGTCGGTTCCCGGTTGGACCGAACATGTGCTTCGCGATGCGGACGACGCGGAGTTGCAGCGGGTGGCCAGCCTGGTGAAACACTACGGGCTCGACCCCATCAGCCTGAGTGGCCACTCCGACCTTGCCAGCGACGCCGGAATCGCCGAATTCCGGAAGGCACTCGGGATCGCCCGCACCCTCGGCATCGGATACGTGACCACCAGCACCGGTGGACACGACGCATCCTCCGAGGGCACCGTCGAGGAGCAGCGGGTTGCGTTCCTGAATCGGATCCGGCCGCTCGCCGACGAGGCCGCCGCCGACGGGATCCGGATTTGCCTTGAAACCCACGGCGGGGTCTCGGCCACCGGCGCGCTGGCCGCCGGCCTGGTGCGCGAGATCGACCGCGCCAACGTCGGGATCAACTACGACACCGCCAATGTCATCTTCTACGGCCAGGTGCGGCCGGAAACCGACATCGTCGCTGCGCTTCCGTACATCAACCACCTGCACATCAAGGACCAAATCGGCGGACCGGGCGTCTGGAACTTTCCGGCAATCGGCGCCGGCGAGATCGACTTCACCCCGATCTTCGCCGCCTTGTCGGGTTCCGGTTTCGCGGGACCGTGCTCGATCGAGATCGAGTTCCAGGGTGAGCCCTGGCCGCCGCTCGCGGATGTCGAATCCACCTTGCGGTCGTCGCGTGAATTCCTGCGGCGATACCTGCCTGTGCAGGAACTGGGGGCAGGCTCATGAGCCGGACCCGGGTTGCCGTTCTCGGCGCGGGGTTCATGGGGGGAACCCATGCCCGCGCTTACCGCACGCGTGACGATGTGGATGTTGTCGCGATTTACGCCCATACAGCGAAGCGGGGCGAAGCCCTGGCCGCCGAGGTCGGGGCCAGCTTTACCGATAGCCTCGCAACTATCCTCGCGGACGATTCGATCGATGCCATCGATGTCTGCCTGCCGACTCCCGCCCATCGCCTCACCGTTGAAGCCTCCCTGGCCGTCGGCAAACACGTGATGCTGGAGAAGCCGCTGGCGCTGACGGCGGAGGATGGCGAGGCGCTGGTTGCCCTGGCCAACGCCACCGACCGCGTCTTCATGGTGGCGCACGTCCTGCGGTTCTGGCCCGAGTATGTCGAGCTGAAACGGGTGATCGACAGCGGCGTGCTGGGACGGCCCATCGCGGCGGTCACGACCCGTCGTCAGCCATTCCCGGAATGGTCCGAATTGCTCAAGAATGCCGACCAAACCGGCGGCGCCATCTACGACATGCTCGTCCACGACTACGACATGCTCAACTGGATCCTGGGGAGGCCCGTTTCCGTTGCCGCCAATGGCATCGCCAACCCACGCTCGGGTGGCATGGACCACGCGCAGGTGCTGGTGACCTACGAAGGGGGAACCGGCATTGCCGAAGGTGGGATGATCCAGCCGGAGAGCTATCCGTTCACCTCGCGCGTCGAGGTCGTCTGCGAGAACGGCGCGATCGAGTATCACTTCCAGGCGGGCGGGAGGTCGTTCGAGGTCGGCCAGCCGACCAACACGCTGACGCTCTACCCCGCGACTGGCGACCCGGAAGTGCTTGCGGCGCCGGCAACCGACGCCTACGAGAACGAAACCGGATACTTCATCGAGTGCGTCCAGGCAGGCGTCCCGGCAGACCGGGCCACTCCGCAGGACGCGCTCCTTGCTCAGCGGGTCGGGCTGGCGGCCATTGAGGCAGCGGCGTCGGGACTGCCCGTCGCCATCTAGCGGCGCAGCACGCCATCGCCGGGACAGGAGGACACCATGACCGCACAGCTGAACGGTGGCGACACCGGGCTCGATCCGGGCATGGTGCGGGTGCGCCAGCGTCTTCGCGCGTTGCGCAGCCGGTATCCCGGCACAGCCCTGACGACCGAGATCACCATCATCCACGGGGATCAGGTGGTGATCCGGGCAATCCTCACACTGCCGGACGGGACGGGAGTCACTGCCCACGCAGCCGAACCTGCCGATGCGGCCGGCCTGCTCGACGACGCGATCGAGCAGGCCGAGTGGCGGGCAACCACCCGCGCGCTGGATCTGCTCGGGGTCGGCGATTTCGGCGCCGAAACACGGCGACAGCCACCGCCGCCTCCGGCGGTGGCCGATCCGGAACCCGCGCGCTCGCCGGTGACCGATGACCTCGAGGATGCTGAACCGGAGCCAAACGAACTCACTGCCTCCGTGGCTGCCCCGCAGGATGCGTCCCCGGTCGATGCCCCGGCCGAACCCGAGGGCGACCTCGACATGGTGGACTTCACCTGGACCCACCTCTGGACGTGGGCGCGGGCGCACGGGATCACCAACCGGTCCCAGGTTGAAGAGCGGATCGGGCGCAGCACCACCGGCCTCGGTCCCCGTGAAATCCACGAAGCCCTGATCCAGTCCGGCCTGACAGGAGGTTAAAGCCGGTCGCCATAACGGTCGCCCATGGGAGCAGGCGGATACGCGGCGACACTTCAAGGGCGCCAGATGATGCCCCTGTCAACGAAATCGCTGATATGTGCCTGCAAGGGAAGGATGAACCTTCCCACTGAGGGCACGTTCGGGACCTGAATCAAGCTCGATTGCGGGGTCAGCTGGCGACTGCCGTCGCGGGCGAGTGTTCAGCGATCAGCCGGCGCATGATCGCCGTATTGCGAACGCCGTCGTCGTCGTCCTGGTCCACTTCGATGCGGTAGGTGGACCCATCTGGAAGATAGAACTCTTGATCCATGGGATCGTAACTCGCTGCTGCGGTAATGATTGGCACGCCGAGTTCGCGAGCCAGTGCCGAGAGGGAATCACCGATCGTCGCCAGCCGGTCCGCATGAACCCACGGGAGGAGCTGAAGCGGATAGTCACCTGGATTGGATGTGTCGTCTAGATACTCGAGGATAACGTCCGCGTCCGGCCACGGTTCTTCCGGATGCCGAAATGCAACGCGATCGATTGGTACACCAAACGCACGCGCAGTCAACGCCCGAAGCGTTTCCGGTGGTGGCACGGCCCCTATAAAGATATCCGCCCCAATATCCATCTAGTCCTCTGCTTCCTCGCGCATCCGCCAGACCCGTCGGACAACCTCGCGGTCGTCATCGGTCAACGTTGGACGACTCGCCAACTCCCGTTCGGATTCCGCATTGAGACCAGTATATCTGGCGATCATTTTGAGCGCACTGTAGTGTCGCTGGGTCAACCGGATGAATCCTGCACCCTCGACCGGGTAGGATCGGCCATTGTCCGTGTGGTACCCCCAGAGGCGTCCGTTGATCCAGGCGGTTCCGCCCTGTCGATCGACAATGGCCTCTCCGCGATTGATCGCATCCATGTCGGCCTGAATACCGGCATCACTGAGCACATTTGGGTCGATCACGGTGTTTCTCTCGCCAGGTCGACTCCGGCTCTTCGCCCGAATCCTCTGCGGGAGATGCCGATCAACGGGCTTCCGGAGTGGTACTTGAGGGGTCTGTTGTTCCCCTCGGACCCATGCCGGAGGTTGCTCACGTTCCGCGTTCGCCATTGCCCACTTCCTCGATAGCTGGCAGATCGATGTGCCTCACCCGTGGGAATGATTGTGTCCGGCAGGGTCGTCCGGGCGCATTGCCCGGCGCGGCAGGCACCAATGTACGTGAGCACACCGGTGAACGTGTGGTGGTTTCCGAATGTCAGCCGTGTTCGTACGCACATATCAGGTCGACTCGACATGCCTGAGTGCTGACTGGCCTGTCCGTTCGTCCGTCAATCTCGTACGGTCACATTGTAAAATGAGGTTATATTGCTGATACAACCATCCTCATGGCGGGAACGAGCGCGGACAATGCGTGCTACCAGTGCCATATTGGCACTGAACGTACTCTTGATGAACTTTCGACCCACCTGTAGTCTTCGTGGCAGTGCTGTTTGCCGGTCAGTCCCGCGCTGATCCCGCCCGGCTCAGCCCCGGCGCTGTTCCCGTATGGCGCCCTGTTTTCCAGTTCCCCGCAGACTGGCAACGACCGGCACCGGTCCTGCCCCGTTCGGGGACGGACCGGTTGTCGTATTGGCCACCGGTACCATCGTCATGCAGACGCGCTTGGGGAGAGTGTCGAGATGACGTCCCGCAGGAATGGTGGACGCACAACCTGGCGAAACGGCTCACCGTGGTGGAAGCAGCCGGGCGTGATCGCCGTGGCGGCCGTGATGCTCGCCCTTGGCTGGGGCGTGCCCGTCACGGCCCAGGACGCCAACGCGACGCCGGCGGAAACGCCGGTCGCGAGCCCGGCAGCCGATGCCCCGCGCATCGAGGTGGAGTTCACCGAACTCAACGACTCTGGTGTGACCGGCACGGCGACCCTGTACGAAGATGGCGATCAGACTATCGTCGACCTGGATCTGGAAGGGACGGGCGAAAACCACCCGGCTCATATCCACGAGGGAACGTGCGACGACATCCAGCCCGAACCCGCCTACAACCTGGAGAACGTCGGCGAGGACGGCGTCAGTGTCTCGCTGGTAGACGCGCCGCTCCAGGAATTGATCGATGGCGACTACGTGATCGATCTCCACCGGGCTCCGAACGAACTCGGCACACTCATCGTCTGTGCGGCCATCGAAGGCACACCCGAGGTCCCTGGCACCGGGGGCCAGGATGGCACGGTCACCCCCGATGCCACCGAGGAACCGACGGAAGTTCCGACCGAAGAACCGGTCCAGACCGAGACCCCGACTGAAGAGCCTGCTCCGACGCAGGAGCCGACCGCGGTGCCGACAGAAGCGCCGAGTCCAACCCCAGAACCGACTGATGTTCCGACCGAAGAACCAACCGCGACCGAGGGCGGCGCCGGCGGCATGGTCGTAACCCCGACCCCATCGGTGACCCCGGTTGGCGATGGCACTGATGGCGGCAAGGGCGTTCCTCTCACTGAATCGGGTAAGGGCGACACACTCGCGGTGGGCGGAGCCTCCTCGACGGGTGGCGACGGCACCACCGGTAGCGTCGATACCAGCTCAGGCAAGGGTGAGCCGGTTGGCGGCACCTCCGACCTGCCTGCATCCACCGGCTCCGGCTCCAGCCTGATATTCCCCAGCGATCCGTCGCGGGCGGTCCCGGTCGCGGTGGGAGCGATCTCGATCCTGCTACTGGCCGCCGGCGTTGTTACCCGGCTCGGGGCCCGTTCGCTCCATCGCTGATACCAGTTCGACGACCACGAGAGGGACGGAACGGGGAGTGGGTTTTCACCACTCCCCGTTCCGTATCGGCATCCACCTGCTGGCCGGGCTATCATCCTCTCAAGGACAACGACGATCGCGCACGCCGGGAGGACGCATGTTGCTGTTGCTTGTGCGACACGGGCAGACCGTGGGGAACATCGAAGGAAGAATCCAGGGGAGCGATGATCCCCTCACCGACCTCGGCCGGGTACAGGCGCAGGCGGTTGCCGTTCACCTCGCTGCGACCTACGCGGTGACCCATCTCTACGCCAGCCCGCTCGAACGAGCGCTGGAGACCGCGACGATCATCGGCGCGGCGGTTGGGCGTGATCCGGTGCCTGTCGCCGGGTTGGCCGAAATCGACGCCGGACATGCAGCCGGCCTGCTCTGGATCGACTGGCGTGCCCAGAATCCGGATCTTGCCGACCTGATGGCCAGCCAGGACCGGTCGCTGGAAGCTGGCTGGATCGGTGGCGAGAATGGCCGCCAGTTCGGGGAACGCGTGATCTCCGCCTACAACGAGATCGTGACCCGGCACGTCGGTACCGACGATGTGGTCATCGCGGTCGGACACGGCGGTTCGCTGGCCTGGGTCGCCGCCCATGCCTACGGCGATCCGCTCGACGTCTGGCCAGGCGCCCGCGGTGGCTTCCTGAACTGCTCGGTTTCCGAACTGGCGATCGACGCCAGCGGCCACGGCACTCCCGGCCCCTGGAACCAGGTCGCCCACCTGGAGGGAGCGCCGCCGTCGTCGTAGCCCGTTGGCCACACGGCAGGTTCGACTTCCTGGAGCGATGGGTTACTGCGGCACGATTTGCCGGAACTGTTGGCGCACCGATGCCTGCCCCTGTTCGTTACCGGGTGCGCGAAGCGGTGCTAGCGAGGGGTCGAATCTCGCCCAGGTTCTGGCAATCAGGCTTGGCGCGAGATCCATCGCCTGGGTCAGGGAGTCGAGCGCCAGTCTGGCGTACTCGTCACGGGCCTGCTCCTGATCCGGTGTGGCGCGGGCACCGGCGCATGTCACCAGGGCTTTCCTGAACGCATACTCTGCGGTTGCCAGACAGGCGAGCGTGTAGGCATTCGCGAAGTCGTCGTAATTGCGTGGACTGGGCGACCAATCGACATAGTGCATCGAGCCCGCTGTTGCCAGTTGTGCCATGTTGCGCCGTATGGCAAGCGTCTCCTGGACATCGACGAACACATCGACGTTTGGGCCAGGTTGCCCATCCGGCGACAGGCCGTTGAGTCTGATCCTGTTGATCGCATCGTGCGCGAGAATCAGCGCACGAACCAGATGTTCGGGAACGACTGGATCCCATCCGGCTGCATAGTCGAGTGCAGCAATCCGGTTGAATCGCGCCGTGAACCATTGCGGCGGCAGGGTTGTTGCCTGGGCAGCTCCCTCGCGAGCCTGGCCGAGTTCCTCGATATCGGCTTCGATGCGCGCCAGATCCTGTTCCACCTTGAGGTAGAGGGGCCGGGCTGTTGATTCGTCGAGACCTTGCCGAGCGACGGTGCCCAGCCGGAGCGCGGCACGATTGGCGCGGGCGGGCAGGAATTCAGGATCCCGGGACAGTGACTGATTGACGAGGCGTGACTGCGTCTCGCGATCCCCGGCATCGAACGCGCGCCGGGAATTGCGGAACCACGCGTAGCTTTCCCAGTTTCGCCACTTCAAGGTCTGGACGCTCATATCGGGCGACTCGTTGTTCGGGGCGATCACCCAGTGCAGCCAGATCGCGACCGTTTCGCCCAACTCGCGCCAGCTTCCGGCGTCACCGATCGTCGCGGTACCGAGCGTCCACGGCGTGAGGAACCGGTCGGCCCACATCTCCTGGCTGGCGATCACCCGGATGCCGGAGCGCAGTTCGACGGCGATGGCGTCTCCTCGGTCGGGATGCCGGAAGACGATGCCGTCGAGCCGGTACGACTTGTGGCGCCAGAGCGTGACCAGTTCCCAGCCGAATTTTACCCATTTGAGAATGGTTGCCGACGTGATGATGGTGTCGAGGATCGCGGGAGCCTTGGTGGCAGCTTCCGCTTCCAGAACAAGCTTGCTGCTGGCTTTGCCGCGGGATTGCTCGACGTGGCGGTAGGCAGTCTCGATACGTTTTTCCAGCGTGGCGAGGTCTGCGTCAGCGGCCGCATCGTCGCCCTTGATTCCGTTCGAGAAGGTGACGATATCGATCTTGACCGGGCGCGTCCAGAAGGCGTTCCAACGCTGGCGCCAGCCGAGGTCCTTCCAGCGCACGCGCTCCTTCCGCTTGTCGACGATGCGAAGCCAAATGAATCCGATTCCCGCCAGGAGTGGCACCAACACCCAGACCCAGGCTTCGGCCCACGGCTGGATGGCGTGCAGGCGGTGTTGCAGACCCATCCAATCGTAGGCGGTATCGAAGAATGGGAAACCGATATCGTTATTGGGGTTGTCGTCGAGATGGGAGAGTTCCGGGGGGATCTCGGCGAATGGATCGCTCGCCAGGATTCCGGCGACCACGGTCGCCGCTGCTTCGGTATCGCCGCGCCGGTCAATTGCGATGGCTTCACTGAAATCCGGTGTGGAGGTTGGGCCGGGTGGCGGTGTCGGCGAGGGTGGCGCGGTTGGGGTGATTTCCAACATCGCAGCCGCAAATCCCTCATTGGCACAGGCGAGGTTTGGATCTTCAGCCAGGAGTGCGACGAATCCGTTGATTGCGGCACCCGGTGTGCCATTGCCAAGGAGTGCCTCAACCGGACGGCACACAAGCGCTGCCTCGACCGTCGCCAGCCCGGTGTGCGCGCATTCGGGTGCATCGCTCTCGTCAAGGAGAGTCTCGTAGCGCACCCGGGCATACTCCAGTTGCCCCTGGTTGGTGAAGTACCGCGCCCACTGGCAGGGGTCGGACGTGGCAGTCGGCGTTGCGGCCGCTGCCGGAGTGGCCGCGGTCGTGTCGTCGCCCAGCGTTCCTGCCAGGAGCATGACCAGGCATGCCGGAATCACGATGGCAAGGATTCCCCAACGCGGTTTCATTGCGCGCCCACCCAGCAGCGAAGGCCGTATGGTGACCAGGGTCCCGTGAATCTGTCGATCATACGAGGAAAATGCCGTGCGCGGTGTCCCCCAAAGGGGGGAGATTCTGGACGTCACAGCCGGTTCGCACCGAGGGGATTCTGCCTGGGGACGTCGCGCGGGCCGAGACTCCCGTCTGACCGGAATTGGGTATGCTTCCAAACGGGGACGGAGACGCTGTCCTCGTTCACCCGTGACCGGGCTCAGGAGCGACGCCAGGTGCCGGATGCACCACCCATCTCAACCGAACAGCGCACCAGCGGCGGAAGCCTGCGCGTCCTGGCCGTGTCCGACGAGGTCGACCAGCGCATCTATTCCACGACCTTGCGGGATCGCATGGCCGATGTCCAAATGGTCATCGGTTGCGGCGATGTGCCAGCCACCTACCTCGAGTTCCTCGTCGATTCGCTGAATGTCCCGGTCTACTACGTGCTCGGGAACCACGCCGAGGAACTGACCCGGGTGGGCGAGCGCGGGATCCCGAAACTTCCGGATGGATGCATCAACCTCGGCGGCAAGGTGGTTCGCGATCCGCACACCGGCCTGATCATCGCCGGACTGCCGGGTTCTCCGCGTTACGCCGAGAACGAACCCATCCAGTTCACGGAATTCCAGATGAACTGGATGATGCTGAAAATGGCGCCGCGACTGTACTGGAACCGGTTTCGCCACGGGCGGGCACTCGACCTGTTGGTCACGCACGCGCCGCCGCGCGATCTCAATGACCGCGAGGATGTCGCCCACCGGGGATTCCGCGCGATGCGGAAATTCCTCGCACGATTCTTGCCCGCCTACCAATTGCACGGGCACATCCACCTCTACGACCGGTCGATCTCGAACACCGTCCGGTACGAGCAGACCGATATCGTCAACGTCTACCCCTACCTTCGCCTCGACCTTACCTTCCCGCACCTCGCTTCCGGCACGACCTCCCCTCCCGATGCGGAGCATCGCCCATGATGGACGACCAGGTTCGCCACGATTTCGACCGTGCCCGCCAGAAAGCCTTCCGTAACGACCTGCTGGCCGCCATTAACCGGCGGCCGAACGACCTCCTGCCGTTCCACGAGCTTCGCCGCCGGTTGCAGCCAGAATCGGAGAGTTATCGCGGGTTGCAAACCGTGCCGACCGACAAAATCGTCGGCAGCATGGACCGATATGGCGACTTCGACCGCGCGTTCCTGCCACGGCACAAGTCCACCCGTGGCCGGTGGGCGAACGTCGATCGCGCCTACCATTCCGATGTCCGGTTGCCACCAGTCCAGCTCTACAAGGTCGGCGACATCTACTTCGTGAAGGATGGCAATCATCGCGTGTCGGTGGCCCGCGAACATGGCGTGGAATTCATCGATGCCGAGGTGATCGAGGGGCACGTCCGCGTGCCCTTGACCCCGACGATGTCGACCTCCGAACTGCTGCTCCAGGCCGAATACGCGGAATTCCTGCGTCGTACCGACCTCGACCGTCTCCAGCCGGACCACGACATCCGGCCGACCTCTCTTGGCCGCTACGATGAGATTTGGGAAGACATCGTCCTGCACCAGGCCTGGCTGACCTCGATCCGGGGGTATCCTGTCCTGATCCACGATGCGGTCGACGACTGGTACCAGTACAACTACCTGCCGATCGTCGAAATCGTGCGTGATCGCGGTGTGCTCGATGAATTCGGCAACCTGACCGAAGCCGATGTTTACCTCTGGGTGATGCGCCATCGCGATGCCCTCGAGGAGCGCGACGGGCAGGATGTCGGCCCGGTCGAATCCGCCGAAGACTACGCAGACGTCGTGACGCAGCCATTGGGCGTGGGAGACAGGGTGCTCGAAATGCTCGGCGCCGACAATCTTCGTTCGCCCGATGCCGAACTGGAGGCAGAGCGGAGGCTGCGCCCACGGTTCCGGCGCTGGCCGCGCCCTCGCCGGGGACCGGGCACATGAACGACATAGCCAACGACTCTGGGAGTGCATGAAATGAATGAACCGGCCCCGTCAACCTGGATCGTCGTCAGTTCGGTTGCGAACTGGCACACCACGAAGGACCTCGGCTTCACCGTCCAGGGGATCAAGTCGCGCCACCGCAAGAAGGCCGAGCAGATGAAGCCGGGGGACCGGATTGTCTACTACTGCACGGGAGTAAAGGCCTTCGCCGGGATCGCCACGATCACTTCGACGTATTTCGAGAGTGACGAACTGATCTGGAAGAGTGCGAACAAGAAGCGAGCCGGCGAGGAGTACCCGTTTCGCGTCCAAATCGAGCGAGACCTGGTGCTGGACGATGATGCCTTCGTTCCGGCGGAACCGCTGGCCCGGCAGATGACCTATGCGAGCAAGTGGCCGGCGGAGCACTGGACGCTCGCCTTCCAGGGCAATGTCCACCTGGTGCCTGAGGAGGACTACCGGCTCATCCGTGCCGCCATCGAAGCTGCCGCCTGACACGGAATACGCCTACAGCAGGAGCATCCTGACTGATCGCAATCCGTTCGCGCCTCGCTTTGCCCGGTAGCAACCGTGTAACCGAGGTCCACGCCGCGAAGTGGCGGTGCGTGCCCTTCCCGGTCAGCATAGTGGGCACAGCGTCTCCCATCCCAGGCGGGTGTCTGGTACCCCATACGGGGTTCAGGGGCAGACAGGTGGCGGTGGACGTCTCCCAGACGAAGAATTGCGTCCCGCCGGACTATCGGTCATTTGTAGGGGCCGACCAGCGAGCGTGTGTCGGCCGGTGTTTGGGGATGGATGTGCTTCACACAGGGATGTCTCGACTTCGCCAACTCCTCGGCTTGCGCCTCGTCGCCGGCTCCGCTCGACATGACGGGCATGGGTTGGATGTCTGGTCGAGAAGCGGTTGGCGGATAGTCGACCTGGCCAGGGGTCAAAGGTCGCCCTCAAGATGAAACGCAATTGACCACAGGCATTCCGTATCAGGAGGCCTCGTTCTCCTCGCGGAACGCCAGGCTGCGGTCGGCGAGGGCTGCACGCAGCACCCCAACCGCCTTCGGGCCGACGCCGTGCATCGCGAGCAGTTCCCGCTCCGTCAGCCGTGTGAGGTCGTCGAGGGTGAGGTATCCGGCGTGTTCCAGGGTGCTGCTTGCCGGATTTCCCGTTCCCTTCGGCCAACGGTCGGCCGGTCGCTGTCCTGGCACCAGGCACACTCCCTACGGCAGCGTGAGTTCGATCTGGCCGTTACTGGCGGCTACATCGGAGGCGGCATACACCTGCTCGGCGCGCATCGGGATCGACACCTCGTAGTACCCGGACACCGGAACCTCGATCTCGAACGTCCAGCTACAGACCACGGCACTGTTGGTGGCGGCGAGGTTGGCGGTGCCGATCACCGTGCCCCGCTCGTCGCGGACGATCACCTGCTGCCCCGCCTGCAAACCCGCGTAGTCGCCCAGCCCAATGCAGCCATCGTCGCTGATCACGAACCGCTCGTTGGCGGTACCCGGCAGCAACACGGTGCCGATCAGGGTTTGGGTCTCGCTCGTGGCGCCGGCCGGGGCGGCTCCCGTGGGTTCGACCGGCGTAGCCTGCGGCGAAGCGGCGGGCGTGGCAAGCGCTGGTGTTGCGGCGGGCGTCGAGTTGGTGGTGGCGACCGGAGTCGCGACCACCGGTGTCGCGGCCGGGCTGGAAATTGGCGGCACAGTGGGGGCAGTGGGTTCCGCGATGGTCGCTACGATTTCAGTTGTCGGTTCGAGCGTGGCCGTGGGTTCGTCATCGCCACTGTCGCCACCGCAGGCGACCAGCACCAGCGCCATTATCGCCAGCACGCCAAGTCCCGTCAGTCGTCGCACGCCGATTCCCTTCTGATTGCGGACAATGCCTGGTCAGCGTCGCCAGTCCATGACGGCAACGCGGGTGGCCGCAATTGTACCCGTCACGTTTGGCCGGCGACCGGCACCAGCAGGGTCGACAGCACGGTTGCATGGTCCGAGCCGGTATCGGGGCCGATTGCGGCCGACGCGACCTGGAGATCCGGGGTGGTCCAGATGTAGTCGAACCGCTTGATCGGCGGCGTCGTCACCAGCCGGATGCGCTGGGGCTCATTGCGCGGTGGCCGCATTTTCATCCGGATCGGAAAGGTCCAGCCACGTCCGCTCCCGGCAACCTGGAATGCGTCGACGAGCCCCATCCTGAGGTACCGCGCATAGCCGGGATGCCGGGGACTCATGTTGAAATCACCAAGGAGGACGGCCGGCGACGACGCCAGGGCCACGTTTGCCAGCAGCACCAGCTGCCGGAGCGAGCCCATCGCGAACCGGACCCGTGCTCTCCGGATGACCTGGGGGCGCGGATGCCCGATGATCACGTTGAGTTGGTTGCGTCCGAGATCGATGGTGGCGACGACATCCGGGCGACCGGGGACGAGATCGACCGAGGCGGAAGCGCTGATCGGGTACCGGCTCAGGAGTCCACGCCCCTCGTAGCTGTCGCCGAACGCAACCGAGTACGGATACAGATCCGCCAGCGCCGGGATGATCGCCCCGGCCTGCCGTTCGTTCAGTTCCTGGATGCCAATCAGGTCGGCGCCAGCCAACCGGAGGGCAGCGATCACCTGGTTGTCGCTTGCCAGGCCATTGCCCAGGTTGGCAGTCATCACGGTGACGGTGATCAGGTCAGGTTCCACGGCGAGGTTCCTTGTGATTGCTCTGGGCCGCGACAACCCATCCCTTCAGGATGTGGTGCAGCGCCTGCGAGCCGACGATTGGGGAGGTTCCGGGATCGAGCGCGTCCGGATGCAGCAGGAATGGCCGGGTTTGGCCGCCGCCGAGCCCGCCGTGGGAACCAACGAGTTCCTCGAATGCGGCGACTTCATCGGAATCCCGCCACCAGGTGCCGATCACCAGGATGTCCGGCGCGTTCTCGTAGCGGAGGGACGTGGCGATCAGGTTGGCGACGTGTGGCCCGTACGGAGCGAGCGGATCATCCCCTTTCACCTCGGCATCGTCGAGGCCGTGGACGCCCGCCCGCCCGATCACGATTGCTCCGCGGTCGTTGGTGGTCATTGCCACGAAAGCGATACCTGGGTGCTCGACCAGGCTTTGCACGAGATACGGGTGCAACGACGTGATTTCCTCCATGGTGGGGCGCCGGGGAAGCCCGGTGAATGAGATAAGGCCAAGGTTGCCCGACGCCAGTACCAGCACCCGGTCGGCGTCCCCGTCACTGACCTGCTCCAGGAGTTGGTCGTCGGCGTGGAGGGCGACTTCGCCATCGCGCATCTGCCGGCGGAGAGCCCGCCGCATCACCGGGTGGTCGCTGGTGTCCCGTCCAAGGAAATCGGTGATCAGCGCATTGGCGTTTCCCCAGCCTTCATCGTTGGGGTCGGTATCCTGCAGCACCCGCGGCTCGGCTCCATCGGACTCCCGTCCGATCCCCTCGCTCACCACTTCGCCGAGTGTTTGGCCGTAACGCTGCCGGAATGTCGCGCCCTGCGTCTGGCCATGGTCGGAGAGGACGATCAGGTGATAGGGGCGAGGGGCGTCCATCGCAACGCGTGCCAGCCGCCCGATATCGCGGTCGACCTGGCGCAGGACCCTGAGGGTGTCGCCGCGCAGGATGCCCGAATGGTGGGCGACTTCGTCGTAGGCAACGTAAGTGGTGTACATCGACGGCACCCCGCGGAGGATATCCCCGGCGATGGTGAATGTGTTCAGTTCCCGCAGGATGCTGGTGGTGGCGGCCCGCACGAGTGGATAGACCCCGAAACGCCGGATCCGGGGCCGTTCGTTGCGGACGACCTGCCAGGTTGCCGCCACCAGTTCGAGCACGATATCGGAGATGAACAGGGCCAGCGTGCGCGACAGGTTGAACACGTTTGAGTAGAAGAGATAGTACTGCCGGGTTGGTGTGCGGGAACCGTTGCGCACCGTGGCGAACGTGAACAGGCTGTCGGGTGCATCCCCCGAGAAGAGATTGCCGCGGCTGGCGCCGCCGTCGGCGAGCAGGCCGTGGCCGGTCGAGAGGCGATGCTGCAGCATCCCGGCATCGCCCGCCCGGTTGGAGACAACAACACGGCCCAGCGTCCGGTCGTACCATCGGAAGGCGGGGATTCCGTCGTTCGCGCCTAAAAGGATACCGGCCTGGCTGGCGGATGTCTGCGATGAGAGATCAGTTTCCCAACCCGTCAACCGGTGGGTTCCCGATTCGAGCCAGTGCTTGAGGTTTGGGGTATACCCAGCGGTCATTGCGGCGGTCAGGGCGGGTTCGGAGAGCCCATCGATTTCGAGAAACACGAAGCCGGGCACATCCGTCGCCATGACGTCATGGTTGGCGAACCGGGCCCGCACCGGCCCCAGGGCGAAGCGGCGCCAGGCGGCATCGTCGCTGATCGAGAGCATGCTTCCCATGAAGGCGGCGACCATGGTGAGGACGGCGGCGGTGAGCCCGGCCACCAGGAAGTTGCTGATCCGGAATCCATCGAGGGCCTGGTCGAGGAGGAGGAGCACCCAGGCGGTAAGCAGGAAGGAGATGACGGGAAACAGGAGGGGATTCAGCTTCACTGCGTACCGGATCAGCGAGGGGAGCACGGTCGCGCTGACGCTGGCTCCGATCCCGATAACGATCAACGCTTCCTCGGGGCCGGCGACCGAGATGCTGTCGAACGAGCCGGCGAGCAACAGGAGCGCCGCTGCCTGCGCGACCCAGATGATCAGGTATCTGATCACCAGGCTGGTCAGGCGTCCCGTACGCGCGAGCAGGTGCTCGACGAGGGTGGCGAGCGAACCTGGCGATCGCCGCTTCCCCGGCTCTGTCGTCCCGCTGTCCGGCGGGGAGGTCACGCCCCCGGCTCCTGCATCCTACGCATGTTTCAGGCTTTTGACCCGGAACGAGAGCACCATGAGGATGATCCCGAAGACGATCGCGTAGATGCCGATGACCCAGACGAGACTGATCGCACCCTTGCCCGGGAACGCGAAGAAAATGATGCCGAGAATGAGCGAGAGCAGGCCGGAAAGCCCCAGCATCCACTCGTTGCTGATTTCCTGGCGTAGCCTGATCGCGTAGAAGATCTGGAGGACGCCGATGACAACCATCCAGGCCGCGATGAAGTACATCAGGGCCAGCGCAGAGAGACCGGGCACGGTCATGACAAGGATTCCGGCGACCACTCCAGCGAGCCCGATCAGGATATCGACCCACCACCGGTCATGCGCGTTCCTGGCCTGGATCCCGGCCCAGATCTCGATGATGCCATCGACGAAGACGTAGGCGCCGAACAGGATGACCAGGGCGAAGACCGTCAACCCGGGCCAGATCACGGCGACGATACCAAAGATCACGGCGGCGATACCGCGCAACAGGACGATCCACCAGTATTTTCCAAGGGTTCGCAACAAACCCTGGATTTCCGGTGATTCCTGCATTTGCGCGTCCATGTCTCGTTCCCCCTGGATGTATCGACCCGGTGCCCGTGATCAGTACATGGTACGCGCGACATCGATGATCGCAACGGCGCCGGTGAAGAGCAGGAGCCCCAGCACGAGTTGCCGGAATCGGGGAGGTGAGACATAGGCGACCAGCCACGAGCCGGCCCAGCGTCCGGCCAGGGCGGGCGGCACCATGATCGCGGCGAGGATGAGGTCGTTGCGGGAGATCACGCCACGGCTCAACAATGCCGGGAATCCGATGAGATCGAGCGCGATGAAGTAGGTGACGGATGTCGCCCGGAACGCCTGCACGCTCATGCCGATCACCGTGAAATAGAGCACCAGCGGCGGTCCGGACATACCGGTCGAGGTGGATGAGACCCCGCTGACGAACCCGGTCACCGGCGCCATCCACCGCCGCTCGGTCACCAGCCGGATTTTTCCGCTGAGGAGGATCATCGCGAAGGCGATGACCATCACGCCGACGATGAGTTTGATCGTCGTTTCCTCCACCGCCAGCAGCACCGTGATTCCGACGAACAGCCCGGCAATCGAAAACGGCAGCAAGCGGGCCAGGCGGCGCCACGAAATCAGCCGCCAGGTATCGAGCAGGATGACCCAGGTGGTGCCGAGGGTGAGGACCTTGTTGAGGGCGAGCGTGGTGCCGGGATCGTGCACCAGCAGAAGGACCGGAACCGAGACGATTGAAAACCCGAAGCCCGCCAGCCCGGAGACGGCCGCCGCGGCGAAGACGATCAGGACGGTGAGGAAGAAGACTCCATCGAAATCCGGCATCGTCAATGGTTACCGCTGGGCGACGATCTGGGCGGCAAGGGTCTCCGCCGGGACGAACGACCGCCAGACGTAGCGACGCCACAGCCACAGGCATGAGCCGACCATCAGCACCGCACAGATCAACATCACCGCTGGCTGGCCGATCAATTGGGAGAGTCCGGCGATCGCGATGGTGGCAAACGGCATCACGCCGTTGAAGGCAAGGCTGTTCGCGCTGAGCACGCGTCCGCGCATATCATCGGGCGCGAGTTGCTGCAATGTGGTGTTGATTTGGGTGTTGCCGGTGGTGAACGCGTAACCGGCCACCAGTATTCCCGGTATGGCCAGCCACGGCGTTTCCGGCAAGCCGATCAGGGGAACCAGTCCCAGCCAGACAAGCCCGATCGCCAATCCAGCCATCGCTTGTCGCAACCGTCTCCCGGCGGCGGCTTCCAGCCTGCTGCCGCGCAGGATCCCAATCGAACCGGCCAGCGAACCGATCCCGAGCACCGAAATCATGATCGAGACCCAGCCATCGCCGCCACCCAGCACATCCGAGATGTAGAGCGGCATCAGCACCAGCAGGTTGGGGAAGACGAGGAAGGAGAAGACCGCGGAAAGCAGGACCAGGCCCAGCACATTGTCGTTGGAGCGGATGTAGCGCATGCCTTCCTTCATCGCCCCGGCGCCGGACGCACGGGCGCGCGGCCGGTGTGGAGGGAGGGCCTCCTTGAGTTTCACCAGGGTCCAGATCGGGGCCAGCAGGGTGATCGCGTTGATGATGAACGCGGAGGCGGTGCCGAAAATGCCGATCACTACACCGGCCAGGGCGGGACCCACCGTGCGGGTGGCGTTGAACGATGCCGAGTTGAGGGCCATCGCTTCCGGGAGGTCCTCGCGGGAGACGAGTTCCGCGACGAACGACTGCGAGGCGGGCAGCGAGAACGCCATGATCGTGCCGGCGATCGCCGCCAGGACCAGGACGTGCCAGTAGGCAAGCTGGTCCGAAATGATCAGGAACGCGTAGGTCAGGGAGATCAGCCCGACGAGCATCTGGGCGATCAGGACGATCCGCCGCCGGTCGAACCGGTCGGCCACCACCCCGCCATGCAGGCTGAGCAGCAGGAGCGGAATGGCCGAGACGACGTTGATCGCGCCGATCAGGAGGGCGGAGGATGTCAGCGAGAGCACCACCAGGCTGGACGCGGTGTTCTGCATCCACGAACCCGACAGCGCGATCAGCTGGCTGGTCCAGTACGAACGGAACGGCCCGTCCTGCAATGCGTGGGGAAGCCGAAGATCTCGGAAAGGCACTGACGAGGGCAGGAAGGCGAATCGCCCCGGTTGACCTGGCGACGGCGAGGATCGGAAACGCCGGACCGGTTTGGACGTCGCGTTGGAGGCGTCTCCCGGCGGCACGGACATTGCAGGCGATCTCCTGGTGGCGTGGCGATACACGCGGCGAGTCCCGGTGTTGCGGGAATCCTACCGGACCGGGCGGGTCAGTGGCAGCCGCCGTACCCAGTCAACTGCCACGCACCCGGTCAGCGCGATCGAGGATGGCGATGCTGCCGGCACGACAAAGGACGGTCCGGATCACCCGGACCGTCCTTCGTTCCGTTCACCGATCGTCGATGATGGAAGCGACTATGGTTCGCCGACCGACGCGACCCACCAGACATCGCCCTTGGCCTGCCCGGTCGTGTCGCCAGGCGCGGCGTCGGCGGCGAAGTAGTAGAGCGGCTGCCCGTTGTAGGCGAGTTGCTCGGAGCCGTCATCGCGGGTGATCGTCGTCAGTTCGCCGGGCACTCCCTCCGGGAGCGCCGCGTCCTCGACGTAGAACGGTGGCCAGTTGGTGGCGCAGTCATCGTTGCAGACGCTGACGCCGGACCCGTTCTCGTCATTCGAGAAGATATACAGCGTCATGCCGTCGGCATCGGTGAGGAACTGGCCAAGCTCGTCCGTTTCTCCAACCATGATCCCGCCCGCCGCAACTGGCGAGGCTTCGGGCGACGCCTCGGTCATGGCGGCTGGGGTCGTCTCATCGCTGGCTTCGACCACGAACCAGACACCGCCAACACCCTGGCCGGTGGTCTGGCCGGCTTCGGTATCCGCGACCCAGAGGTAGAGCGGCCAGCCGTTATAGGCCAGTTGCATCGACCCGTCGTCGCGGGTGATGCGGGTGAGCTCACCGGCAGCTCCTTCGGGGAGCGTGGTGCTCTCGGAATCGAACGGTGGCCAGTTGGCGGCGCAGTCGCCGTTGCAGTTGCTCTTGCCGGGCTCGTCGTTGGTGAAGAGGTACAGGGTCATGCCGTCCGGAGTGGTGAGGATTGAGCCGAAATCGGCATTGTCGGCCACGGCGACGGCTGCGTCGTCCTGGGCGAAGGCGAGTGTGGGCATGATGAGGGCGAAACAGGACACGATGACGAGTGCGATCCGCTTCATCTCCGGACAACCTCCTGATGACAACCAGCACGCGATCCGGTCCAGTGGGCGGGCTGCGAGATGCGTTCATCGACACCTCGTTCCTGGCAAGGCGGTCAGGCTGGAGGTGTCTGGTTCCACGACTGTGTGGAGGTGAGACCCGATCGGCGAAGGACCCGGACCCCCAAAAGTGGGTGTGCGGTGCCATCATGGAAACGGAATATGAAGATTTGCTGAAAGCGTACTCAACGATCGATGGATGACGCCCGTCGGGAGTCGATTCGTGGCATCGGCGTGTGGGCCCGGAGAGGCTGAGACCACGCCATCGTCGAG
>CAZSUN010000017.1:15417-33558 GCA_964610045.1 uncultured Sphaerobacteraceae bacterium | reverse complement strand
GGAGTCAGGAGGATGGACACGTCTGCGACGGTCTGTCGGCCCGGGGAACGGCAAGACGGCGCTCCTGTGAGCCCACAGGAGCGCCGTCTCATCGTTGCATCGCTTCGGTGTCGTCCGCGCTCAGATGCCCCAGGTGAGCGCCAAAACCCGGATCCAGTTCCGGTAGCCGATCTTCTCCAGTGAGTCGTCGTCGTAGCCACGTGCGCGCAACACCGCGATCAGATTCGGCAACTTGCTCGCGTCGGAAAGGTCATCCGGCATCTGCGCGCCGTCGAAATCCGATCCGAGACCAACGCGATCGATCCCGATCCGCTCGACGAGGTAGTCGATGTGGTCCGCCAGCACGTCGAGCGGGGTATTACTGTCCCGCGCCTGGTCCGGACGCAGGAATGCGCAGTTGTAGTTCAGCCCGACCATCCCGTCCGATTCGGCGATGGCGTCCAGTTGCTTGTCGGTCAGGTTCCGGGTCGAGCCGCAGATCGCGTGCGCGTTCGAATGCGTCGCCACCAGCGGCGCATCGGAAATGCCTGCGATATCCCAGAATCCTTTCTCGTTCATGTGCGAGAGGTCGATCATGATGCCGAGCTGGTTGCAACCCTCGATCAATCCCTTGCCGGCATCGGTCAGGCCGGGGCCGGTGTCCGGGCTCCCCGGCCCGAACGGCACCCCATGCCCGAAGATGTTCGAGCGAGACCAGACCGGCCCAAGCGAACGCAGGCCCGCGGCGTGGTAGGTCTCCAGCGCGTAAAGGTCGGGGTCGATCATCTCGGCACCTTCGAAGTGCAGGATCGCGGAGAAGTCGCCGTTTTCGATGTTTTCCTCAAGATCCTCGGCACTTGCCACGAAGGTCAGGGTGTCCTGCGGCATGTCGTGGCCGAGGAGTTCGTCGTGCGCGATGGCCGCGCCGTCGCCGGCTTCGACGCGAAGCAGGCGGCCGACAGCCTGGGTCGTGAAGATCTGGGCGTAGGGAAGGCTGGGACCCGTGCCGGAACTCAGGGGCACCCCGGCAATCGAGTCGCCGAGCACCGCTGCGATTCGCTCGCCGCTCCCCGGTGCGTCGGGGTTGACATCGGGCACGAAGACGGCGAAGAACCCGCCGATCATGCCGCCTTCCTTCGCTCTGACGCGGTCGAGCTGGCCGCTGTCCGATCGCTCGTAGAAGGTCCTGCCGGTCGCCATCATGTCGAGGATGGTGTCGTTGTGCCCGTCGAAGACGGGAATCACGGATTGCTGGCCGCCGTCGGTCATGCGAAGTCCCCTCTGCTGGTTGCCCGGTGACTGGCAACACGAATTGTCGTACCCTTTGCGCCAGCGCTCGACATGGAGCACACCCCGCCGCAGGAGAATCCTGCCGCGGGTTTCGCCCGGTAGGCCCGCGCGTGCCGGGAAACCCTGCCGGTATGATGCCCCAACACGCCCATTCGTGCATGCTGGGCAGCATCCGCCGGTGTCAGTTGCGCGGCGCGGACGCCGCAAGGGAGCAGGAATCATGACGGAAGCGACGAGTCCATTGGCCGGCGTGCTGGTTGGCAAGACCGCAGTGGTGATGGGCGTCCAGAACGAGTGGAGCATCGCCTGGCAGATCGCCGTGGCGCTTTCGGCCGCCGGAGCGAACGTGGGGATCACCTATGTCGACGACCGCGCCAAGGCGAACGCCGAGCGCCTGGCAGCCCGCGTTCCGGGCATGAAGACGTTCGTCTGCAACGTGCAGAACGACGAGGAAATCGTCACCCTCCGGGGGGAACTCGAAGCCGCCTACGGCACAATCGATACCCTCGTCCACAGCATCGCCTTCGCTCCGGCAGCGGAACTGACGAATCGGTTCATCGAGACCAGCCGCGATGGGTTCAAGCTCGCCCACGAAATCAGTGTCTATTCGTTGATCGCGGTCGCCCGTGAACTGACCCCGCTGATGAAGCCGGGTGGCAGCATCCTGACCTTGACCTACCTCGGGTCCGACCGCGTTTTCCCGCAGTACAACGTGATGGGTGTGGCCAAGGCGGCGCTGGAATCGACCGTGCGCTACCTGGCCGCCGATCTCGGCGACAGCGGCATCCGCGTCAACGCGATCTCGGCCGGACCGCTCAAGACCGCCTCCGCCCGCGGCATTCCGGGCTTTTCGGCGATGCAGCAGCAGGCGATCGACAAGTCCCCGCTGGGTGAGGTCTACGATGTCAAGCACGTTGCGGGCACGGCGGTCTTCCTTGCCAGCGACGCCGCTCCTGGCCTGACCGGCGACGTCATCTTCGTCGATGGTGGCTACCACGCGATGGGTGTGTAGCACCTCGCCAGGCGACAGGCACTTTCACCGCGGGCCGGGATGTTCCCCGGCCCGTGGTGCTTCCCCGCGATCCATAGCCCCGTCTGGCACAATGTCCCCAGCAGTTCGGCTCGCAGACGCGCCAGGACCCATGTCACGCCTTCCGATCGCGGATTCCGCAGACCAACGAACCACCAACCGACCGCTCGTGATCGGGACGAGGGGAAGCGCCCTTGCCCTCTGGCAGGCGCGCGCCGTCCGCGACCTCATCGCTGCCGCCCACCCGGACATGCCTGCGGAGTTGGGCATCATCAGGCCGGAGGGTGACCGCGACAAAACCTCGTCGCTGCTCGCGATCGGCGGGCGCGGCGTGTTTGCCTCGGCGCTGCAGCAGGAATTACTGGCCGGCACCATCGACCTCGCGGTGCATTCCACCAAGGATGTGCCGACCATCGAACCGGCCGGCCTGGCCATCGCCGCCTATCCGCAGCGTGAGGACCCGCGCGATGTCGTGGTCTCCCGGCATGGCGTCGGGCTGTCGGAGTTGCCGCCGTCGCCAGTGATTGGCACGTCGTCGCGGCGACGGGCGGTGCAGGTGCTATCGATCCGGCCTGATGCGACCATCGTCGACCTCCGCGGCAACATCGACACGCGCCTCCGGAAATCTGGAACTCCGGAATACGACGCAGTCGTCCTTGCCGCGGCGGGACTGACCCGCATGGGCTGGGAGGATCGCATCACCGAATACCTGCCGGTGGATCGTTTCGTGCCGTCACCCGGCCAGGGCGCGCTCGCCATTGAAACCCGCATCGCACCTGATCCGTTCTGGCTGCTGGTACGGGAACTGGATGACCCCGGCATATCCCTCGCCGTCTCGCTGGAACGCGCATTCCTGCGCGCGATGGGCGGTGGCTGCACCACCCCGCTCGGCGCCCATGCTGAGGTCGCGGGAAACTCCGTCCGGTTCACCGGCATGATGGCGTCCGTCGACGGCTCCCGCCTGCTGCGTGAGGTCGAAACCTGGCCAGTGCAGGCGGCCCAGGACGGGATCGCGCGCCTGGCCCACCGGATGATGGCTGATCTGGGACCGGCCTGGACTGGCGCTGATCTTCCAGGCCGCCCATTGGCCGGGAAGCAGGTCATCGTGACCGGAACGCCGGACCTCGCCGGCCGTCTTGCGGCAGCGTTCACGCGGGAAGGCGCTGCCGCCTTCGCGGCTCCCACGCTCGATATCCGGCCATCGTCCGAACCAGACCGATTGCGGGACGCCCGGAAGAAGCTGGCCGCCGGGCACTACCATTGGCTAATCGTGACCAGCCGTCAGACAGTCCCCGCACTCGCCGGGGCGGGCCTCCACCACGACACCGGTGTGATTGCGGTCGGAGCCGCCACCGCGCGTGCGCTTGAAGATATCGGTGTCTGGACGACGATCGTGCCGGAGCATGAAACGTCAGACGGAATCGTTGCCGAACTGGGTAGGCTCGACCTGACCGGAGAGAACGTGCTGTGCCTGCTTGGTGACCGGGCCGGTTCAGCCATTGTCGACGCCGCGACCCGCCAGGGTGCGACCGTGGACCGGGTCGAGAGCTACCGCACCGCTGCGGTTGAACACCTCCCGGATGCGGTTCGGGATGCCATTCGCCAGGGGCAGGCGGACATCGTCGTCTTCCCGTCGCCCTCGTCCGCGCAGACGCTGGTCGCGCTGCTCGGTGCCGACCTCGCGGCGCTGTCCGGGGCGTGCCTCGTCGCGATCGGCCCCACCACGGCCGCCGCCATGCGTGACCTGGACCTTCCCGTGCACGTCGTTGCCCCTTCACCCGCCCCGGACGCGGTCGTGGCAGCCTGCCTCGACTGGTTTTCGGCCACGATTCAGGATACCCATGACCATCATTGATCCCGCTGCACCACCAGCATCCCTGCCATCCTTCCAGCGCACCCGGCGACTTCGCTCGACCGCCGCCATGCGCGATTTCGTGCGTGAGAACGCCCTGCACCCGACCGACTTCGTGTACCCGCTGTTCGTGACCGAGGGAGCAGGGGTTCGGCGTGAGATCGGGTCGATGCCGGGACAGTTCCAGCTCTCGATCGACCAGCTTGCGCGTGAAAATGCCGAGTTGCGGGCGCTGAGAATCCCGGCGGTCCTGCTGTTTGGGATACCTGGTGAAAAGGATGACCTCGCCACTGGCGCCTACGACTCGGACGGCATCGTTCAGCGGGCGATCCGCGAGATCAAGGTGATCGATCCCGCCATGCTGGTGATCGCGGATGTCTGCTGCTGCGAATACACCGAACACGGGCACTGCGGCATCCTCATCGACGGCGAGGTCGATAACGACCTGACCCTGCCGGTGCTGGCGAAAACCGCGGTCAGCCTGGCGGCGGCGGGAGCTGATATCGTCGCCCCCTCGGACATGATGGATGGCCGGGTGCGGGTGATTCGCGAAGCGCTCGACGCGGCCGGTTTCGGGCGCGTGCCGGTGATGTCGTACGCGGCCAAATACGCTTCCGCCTGGTACGGCCCGTTCCGCGAAGCAGCCGGCAGTACTCCTGCGTTCGGCGATCGCCGCTCCCACCAGATGGATCCGGGCAACGCCCGTGAGGCGCTCCGGGAGATAGCGATCGACCTCGACGAAGGCGCCGAACTGATCATCGTCAAACCGGCGCTCTCCTACCTCGATATCCTGCGCCAGGCGCGCGACCGGTTCGATGTGCCGCTGGCTGCCTACAACGTGTCCGGCGAGTATGCGATGGTGAAGGCCGCCGCCCGCAATGGCTGGATCGACGAGCGCCGGGTCATCCTGGAAACCTTGTTGTCGATGAAGCGCGCTGGTGCGGACCGGATCATCACCTACCACGCGAAGGAAGCAGCCGGATGGTTGGCGGAGGATCGGTCGTGACGGCGATGACGGGCCGGGAGCGATTCCTGGCGGCAGCCAACCGGCAACCGGTGGATGCCACCCCGGTCTGGTTCATGCGCCAGGCGGGGAGGACGCTACCCGAATACCGGGCAATGCGCGAGAAGTACCCTTTCCTGGAAATGGCGCGAACCCCCGAGCTGGCGGTCGAGGCAACCTTGATGCCGCTCGATCGTTACCCCGTCGATGGCGCGGTGTTGTTTGCCGACATCATGCTGCCGCTCGATGGCATGGGCATCGAGTACGAAATCCGACCCGGAGTCGGCCCGGTGATTGCCGACCCGATCCGGACAGCAGCCGGTATCGACCGGATCCGGGTGGTTGACCCGGAAGAAGGCACCCCCTACGTGCTGGAGGCGGTGCGGCAACTGCGCGCCGCGCTCGGTGGCAGGGCGGCGGCGCTCGGGTTCGCCGGGGCGCCGTTCACGCTTGCCTGCTACCTCGTCGACGGTCGGCCCAGCCGCGAGTATCCAAAGACGAAGGCGTTGATGTACGGCGAGCCGGAGCTTTGGGACCGCCTGATGTCGGCGATCACCGAAGTGACCTGCCGCTATCTCGAAGGCCAGGTCCGGGCCGGGGCCGATGTAGTGCAGCTGTTTGACTCGTGGCTGGGCTTGCTCGATCCGGTGACGTACGCCCGGCAGGTTGCGCCCTACACTGCCCGCATCTTTGACCGCCTGCACGGTTTGGTCCCGACCATCCATTTCAGTACGGGCACCGTGCAACTGCTGCCGGAAATCGCCGCAACCGGCCCGTCGATGGTCAGCGTCGACTGGCGGCTGCCGCTCGACCGCGCCTGGGACGCGATCGGCCCGGATCGCGGCATCCAGGGAAACCTCGACCCTGTTCTCCTGATGGCATCGTGGGACATTGTCGAATCAGGAGCCCGTGACGTCCTGGCGCGGGCGGGGAACCGGCCGGGACATGTGTTCAACCTTGGACATGGGCTGCTGCCGGAAACGAATCCGGACCAGTTGGCGCGGCTGGTCGATTTTGTCCACCAGGCGAGCGCCCGCTAACAGCGCCGACGCCTCCCATCGCCTGCACATCGGTGCGCCCTATACTGCGGGCACAGCGTCTTGCGCGTGGCGAGGCAACGATCCCGGCGAGGACCATGCATGTCGTACGGCCCGATCACTCCCAGTGTGCTGGTGGTCGATGATGAACCGAATATCCGCGATGCAGTCGCTTACAACCTGCGTCGAGCCGGCATCGACGTGTCGTTGGCGGCGGATGGCAACGAGGCGCTGCGGCAGGCGCGGCTCCTCCAACCGGATCTCGTCGTGCTCGACGTGATGTTGCCAGGGTTGAACGGGTTTGAGGTCTGCCGGACGCTGCGCGCCGAATCGACCGTGCCGATCCTCGTCCTGTCGGCGCGCGGTGAGGCGACGGATCGGATCACGGGTCTTGAACTTGGAGCCGATGACTACCTGGTCAAGCCGTTCACCATGCAGGAGCTTGTGGCGCGCGTGAAGGCGATGCTGCGGCGGGCAACGATGCAGGTGCCGACAACGGTGCCGGCTCAGGCGGCGGTGTCCGGCGACGGATTGCGCGACCAGGCGACGGCGAATGTGGTCCGCACCGGGGATCTGGTGATGGATACTTCGAAGCGGGAGGCCATCCTCTCCGGTGAGCATCTGAACCTCAAGCCAAAGGAATTTGACCTTTTGTTGTACTTTGCGCGGCACCCTGGTGTTGTGCTTACGCGTGAGGCGCTCCTGCGTGAGGTCTGGGGGTACGACTACCCCGTCGATACGCGAACGGTGGATGTCCATATCCGCTGGCTTCGCCAGAAGATCGAGCCCGCTCCCTCGGAACCGGTCAGGATCATGACCATGCGTGGTCTCGGGTACCGTTTTGTCGCCCACTGATGGTGAGGCGCCGTCGCCAGAGCGGCGGGTGTCCCGCTCGTCGCTGTCCGCGACCTGGCAACCGCAATCGCCAGACAAGCCGATCGTGCCGGGACCGCTCCGGTTGCGCCTGGCGATCCCGTTCATCGTCCTGTTCACGGTCGACCTGGTCCTGCTCTGCCTGATCATGGTGATAGTGGTGCGCCAGGATTACCTCGATCGCCTGGGCGATGAACTCACCTCCTACGCGAACAGCGCCGGTACCATCGTTTCCCGCGAATTGGCGAATGGTGGGACCGATGCAGACATCGCCGACGTAGTTGGTGCGCTCGCCCAGGATTTCGATGCGCGCATCACGGTGATTGGGCCCGACGGGACAGTGGTGGCGGATTCGGAAGTGGACCCTGCGACCATGGCGAACCACTCGACCCGTCCCGAGGTGGTTGAGGCACTGCATACGGGTCGGGGCAGCGCCCAGCGGCGAAGCGAAACCACATCAACCGACTTCATGTATGTGGCGGTCCCGATGGATTCACCGCCGGGTGCGGTGGTGCGCGTGGCGGTACCCATCGATCCGGTCTGGGAGACGGTACGGTTCATCTGGATTTGGATGGGGATCGCGATGGCGCTCTCGATCGTTCTTGCCGTCGGGACGTCCTGGTTCATCGCTGGCAGGATCGTGGGGCCACTCGAAGACATGCGGGTGTACGCGCGAAAGGTTGCCACTGGCGATTTATCTGCCCGGCTGGAACCGTCGACCGTGCCGGAATTCGCCGAGGTCGGCTATGCGTTCAACCTGATGGCGGCCAAACTCCAGGAATCACGCAGCGTCGTGGACCAGGCACGAAACCGCCTGGAAGCGATCCTGCGAGAACTCGCCGACGGGATCATCATGACCGACACCGATGGCTACGTGCTGCGGATGAACGCCGCGGCCGAACGGTTGCTCGACGTGAAGGAAGCGACCGCGATCGGACGGCCCTTCGTCCAGGCGAGCCTCGATCACGAGTTGCAGGGGGTGCTCCAGGCTGCATTTGACGATGGGATTCCGACCGAGGCAACGATCGAGTACGGGTTGAACCAGCGCACGCTCTACACCACCGCGCAGGTCGTTTCCGACGGGGACGAAAGGCTGGGCCTGGTGGTGGTTCGCGATGTCTCGGAACTCCGCCGTCTGGAGCTTGTGCGGCGCGAGTTCGTGGCCAACGTCTCGCACGAATTGCGCACACCGCTGACGTCGATCCGGGCAATGGTGGAGACCCTGGAGTCCGGGGCCGTGGAGGATCGTGAGTTTGCCACCGACTTTCTTGGCCGGATCGTGGTCGAGGTCGATCGCCTGAACGTGCTGGTGGAGGACTTGCTGGATCTGGCGCGGCTGGAGGCCGGCCGCGCGACCCTCGACTACGAACGGGTCGATCCGGCTGACCTTGCCCGGCGATGCACCGGCCGCTTGAAGTCGCAGATCGAGCGCGCCGGGCTCTCGATCGAGGTGCAGGCGTCCGGCCAGTTGATGCCGGTCCCGCTCGATCCGGAACGGATGGAGCAGGTCCTGATCAATCTCATCCACAATGCGATCAAATTCACGCCCGCCGGAGGGCGTATCGATGTTCGCGTTTCGCAGGTTGGTCGTGAAACAACGATCGAGGTGAGCGACACGGGCGTCGGCATTCCCCATGAGGAGCAGGAGCGACTCTTCGAGCGCTTCTACAAGTCCGACAAGGCGCGCCACTCGGAGGGCACCGGGCTGGGACTCGCCATTGCCAAGCACATCGTGCAGGCCCACGGCGGCACCATCGCGGTGGAAAGCGAATTGGGGAAAGGGTCGACCTTCAGGATCGTGCTGCCAGGCAGGCGCATCCCGAAATCGCGCCAGCGCGCGTAGTGCCGAACACGCCGCAGTCATCTCCAGCACGCCCTGATGTCGGCTCCGGGTGAATACTGCCGGGCAGCTGGTCATGGCGGATCGCGTGTCTCCGCCCAGTTCTGGCTCGGACACTGGCTCCGCTCAGGGCAGCTCCCGCACCGCGATGTCGGATCGCATGTGGCGCCCCTCGAAGCTGATTTCGTTTGCGGCGGCGTAGGCCCGCTCACGGGCGGTCACCAGGTCCGGTCCAAGGCCGACCACCGTCATCACTCGACCCCCGGCGGTGACGATATCCCCCGATTCCGCTCGCGTCGTCCCTGCGTGGAAGACGAGGACATTCGGGTCGGTGGCGACTGTGTCCAAACCGTCGATGCGCTTGCCGGTGGCATACGGGCCGGGATAGCCGCCCGAGGCGAGGGCGATGCCCACGGCAGCCCCTTCCTGAACCGGTTGGGGGGTGGTATCGAGCGTGCCGTTGGCAACCGCCAGGCACCACTCGCCCAGGTCGCCGCGCGTCGTCGGCAGTACCACCTGGGTTTCGGGATCGCCGAACCGGCAATTGAACTCGATCACCTTCGGGCCGGTCCCGGTCAGCATCAGGCCGGGATACAGGATGCCGTGAAGCGGGGTCCCCTGTTCGGTCATTGCCTCGACTGCCGGGCGCACGATCTCCTGCTCGATCCGGGTCATCATCGCCTCATCGACAAGGCGAGTAGGTGTGTAGACTCCCATGCCGCCCGTGTTCGGGCCGAGATCGTGGTCGAAGGCGCGCTTGTGATCGCAGGATGCGGGCAGCATCCGGATCGTCGTGCCATCGACGAACAGCAGGATCGAGACTTCGGGTCCGGACAGGCATTCCTCGATGACGACGGTCGAACCGGCGCCGTCCTCCATGAACGATTCGAGCGCGGCGATGGCTTCTTCCGGGGTGGCAGCCACGGTGACCCCTTTGCCTGCCGCCAGGCCGTCGGCTTTCACGACAACCGGACCACCACCGGCAAGTTCGTCTATCGCCAGTTCGCCGGCCTCGAGGCTGGACACGGTCCGTGCACGCGCGGTCGGAATCCCTGCCTGTTCCATAAGCGATTTCGACCACGCCTTGCTGCTCTCGATCCGGGCGGCGGCTGCTGAATGCCCACACACTGGGATACCGGCGGCAGCGATTCGATCACCGAGGCCGGCAGCAAGTGGATCCTCCGGGCCAATCACCACCAGGTCGACCTGGCGCTCGCAGGCAAGCCGGGTGATGCCGTCGAGATCGCTGGCGGCAACCGGTACACATTCGGCCAATGCGCCGATGCCGGGATTGCCAGGAGCGGCGATGATCTCGCCCACCAACGGGCTCTGCGCGAGTTTCCACACGATCGCGTGCTCGCGTCCCCCGCCCCCTACCACCAGAACTCGTGCCGCCACCGAACCCCCACCTTCCTGCCTGATATCGATCGGTCATGCCGGGGTCATGATAGCCGGGTGCGGCACGCCGCCGTATACTCTGCCTCGCACATGGGCTGGATTCGTGGCCCTGTTCGCTTCGCAATCGCCGATCCGTCGCGAGTGCGACACCGCACGCATATCGCGTGCTCATTCGATCGAGGGAGTCTCTTTACATGGCATTCGAACTTCCACCATCCGATACTCGCGTGTTCCTGTTCCACTCGGCCGATGCCGCCCGCGATGCCAGTGGCGCGCTGGACGCGGTCAATTCGTGGCTCGGCAAGGACCGCTCGGGTTCGCCGTACTCCAACCTGCGGGTACGGGACATCTCTGTCACGCCCGATGGCCAGGGTGGCATCTACACCACCATCGTCTGCACGCTCGGCAAGCTCAGTTCTGCTGGCGTCAACACCGGGCAGCGCGACCAGGTGTCGGAACTCGGCGAATAGCCGTCACGAGACCCAATCCGGAATCGCACGACGAGCGTGCCGGCCCCTGCGGTTGGCGCGCTCGTTGCATGGTGCATCGGTCGTGCCGCTGCTGGTCGTTCAGCGGTGACGACCGGATGTGGGTCTCGCTGGACGACTGAAACCGAATCCGGGCTGATGCTCTGCGTTCCGGTAGGGCTGCGGATCGCGTGCTCCGCCCGCATGCGTCTGCAGGCAGATGTTCCGTTTGGCCATGGTGTGATTCGCCACGTGTCTGCCCGGATTCCGTAGGATGTACTGCGGACCTTGGCGTACCATACCCGCTGTTGTGTCAGGGGGTATGGTGACGGCGACGTCGGTTCCGACAATCCAGGACCGAGCAGCCCGGCTGGCGGTCGAGCCAGCTCGCTGGCGTGACCTGCGCGCGGTTGTCCGCGTACAGCGTGATGCATTCCGCCCTGGACTCGCCTACGGGATGGGCGCCCTTGTATTCATGCGGGCGATGCCGGGTGTCATGTTCCTGGTCGCCCGCGAGACTGATGGCGGGATCGCCGGGTGCATCATTGCCGATCGCTACCAGGGCGACCTCCGGGTGGTGAATGTCGCCGTTGCGTCCTCCATGCGCCGGCAAGGCATCGGGACGAAGCTGCTGCGGGCGGTCGATGCCGCCAACCCCGGTGGCGATATCGTGCTGATGGCGGAAGCCCACAACGCCGGTGCGCAGGCGCTGTACGAACGCGAGGGGTACGTTCGCAGCGGCACCGCGAAGGATTACTACGGGCGCGGGCAACACGGAATCCGGATGCGAAAGTCGCGAGCGGGGAGTGCTCGCCGCACCATCGTGGCGTGAAGCTGAAACCGTCCGGGCGTGACAGGTGTTCTACACTTGCAACAGGCTCGGGCATCGGGCCTGGTATCACCCAGGAGGGACTCACGCATGCACCGACGATCCTTCGTACGAACCGGACTCATTGCTGCCGCCGTCGTCGTTGCCCCACGCCAGATCTTCGCCCAGACACCGGCTGCGTCGCCGGAAGCGTCCGCCTTCCCCGACGGCCCGCTCGGCGAGCAGGCGGAGTGGATCCTGGAGGTCGCCAACGCCGGTCCAGGCTCGATCAAGGCTGGCGAGATCGAATCGCACTTCCACATCTCCTACTTCGAGGAAACCCCGATGTCGGAGATCTACGCGACCCTGTCCGACCTCCAGTCGGCCGGGATCACCTACGAGATCGATTTCGACACGTTCATCACCACCATGGACCTCCCGGCCACCAACGGTCGTTTCATCATGAACGGCAGCGATGGTTCGCAGACCGAAGTCAGCATCCAGATCGACCGGGAAACCGGCCTGATCGTCGGGCTCTACATCGGTCCGGTGGGTGGCGCCGCCACCCCGGAAGCGTCGCCGGTCAGCTAGCCACACACGATGACCGAACGCCTCCGGAGCAGCCATGCTCCGGAGGCGTTCGTCGTTACCCCGGAGTGTGTACAAGGAGAACCGATGACCATCCCCATTCTGTCGATCGTCGATCTTGCGCCAGCCCTGGTCATTCGCCTGCGCGAGCAGGGCATCGAACCCACCCTCGTCAGCGAAGCCGGAGGACGTGCCGAGGCGTTCGCCGGCTTCGCTGGGGCGCGGGCTGTGGTCACCAGCGGCACCCAGGGTCTCACGGCCACCGAGATTGCGTCCCTCCCGGAGCTCGAACTGGTGAGCACGGTGGGCGCTGGCTACGAAGGGGTTGACCTCGACAGCCTCCGGACCAGGGGTATCGCCCTCACCAATTCGGCCGGCACCAATGCGAACGCGGTGGCCGACCACGCCTTCGCGATGGTGATGGCGCTCGCGTCCCAGATCGTGCCGTTTCACGCCATTGTCGCGCGCGGCGATTGGCCCCGCCTGAACGCGCGAAACCGTGCCGCCGGTGAGCCCGATCCTGCCGCTGGGCTCCCGTCGAAGCGGCAGGTGTTCGGCGCGAAGCTCGGCGTGCTCGGCATGGGCATCATCGGGCGGAAGATCGCCGACCGTGGCGCCAACGGCTTCGGGATGGACGTTGCCTACCACAACCGTCGCCCGCGGGACGATGCGCCGTACCGGTACGTCGACTCGCCGGAGGTACTTGCCGCCTGGGCCGACTTCCTCGTCTGCGCCGCGCCGGGTGGCGACGCGAGCCGCCATCTTGTCAACCGGGACGTACTCGCCGCGTTGGGACCGGCCGGGTACGTGGTGAACATCGGCCGGGGCAGCGTGGTCGACACCGGCGCCTTGATCGACGCCCTCGAAGCCGGGACGATTGCCGGGGCCGGGATCGATGTGGTGGAGGGAGAACCCGACGTCCCGGAACGGCTTCGGGCGGCGAAACGGGCCGTGCTGACACCGCACTTCGCCGGTCGCTCGGCGGAGTCTGCCGCTGCCGGACAGGACCTGCTGGTTGCCAATCTCACCGCCTGGTTTGCCGGCGAACCCGTGCACAACCGGATCGCCTGATCGCCCACCGGGTTGCCCGTTCCAGGCACCCTTCGCTGCGGCAGTCGCTACCGCCCCTTCTGGCGGTCGAGCGCGGTGAGGATCGCGAGGACGCCGAGGATCACTGCCACGAAGGCCAGCATCTCGACCCGGTCCTCCGTGAACACCCGGCCGGCGCCCGCGATTGGCAGGCCGCTGATCCCGGCCGGGGTCGCATCGGGTTCACACTGGCCGTCGATCGATTGCGTCTGTTGGCGGATGAGGTTGAGGTCACCATCCTGGATCGAGAAACCGAGTTCGACGTGGTTATGGATGCCGGATAGATCCCCCTCGACGCTCCAGTCGTAGGTGCCATCTCGGTATCCGTCCTGCTCCTCGAAGGCATCGCTGTCGAGAATGACGCCATCACCGAGGATCTGGACGGTGAACCCGTCGCCTGCCGTCAGGCCGGTGAGGGTGACCGTGCCGGTCACGGACGCACTGGGGCTGCATGCGGGAATCGAATCGACCGTGACGGCAAAGTCGTGCATGCCCTGTCCGGCGGCTGATGGCGCGCCGATGGCCAGCATGCTCGCAACAGCCAGGATCGCGGTCAGGAACTGGATTGTCGTGGCGATCCGGGCCGGCATGGTCGCGCGCCTTTCGAGGGCGTTTGGCGTCTGGCAGTCAATCGCTGCCACACAAGAGACGCCAGACCTGCCGGGAAGGTTTCACGGAGTTTTCGTGCACCAGCGCACGGGTTGGCCTGTTTGAATCTCGCGAGGGGAGGTCTGCCGGATCGTCCTCCGGAGGTGCCGATCGCCCTGACGGCCTGCTTTCAGGGTCGAACGCACTTCGCGCAGGGACGGTTCCACTTCCCGAGTCGGGTTCAGGGACGGACAGCAGGCGGTGGACCTTTGCCTGGGTACAGCACCTCGCGGGCGCACTCCCAGACAGCCGGTGACGACGCGAGCATCAGGCCGCGTCGGTAAACGCCAGGCCGGTAGGGCGAGCCGTCCGGGTGGCGGGCAACGCCACCCGCCTCGTTGAGCAGGAGGGCGCCTGGCGCGTGATCCCACGGCAGGACTCGCTGGAAGAGGGCGAAGTCTTCATCCCCCTCGATTATGGCCGGGTACTCGTACCCGGCACAGGAAAATCCCGCCGTCACGTCGGCAAAGGCCGTCAGCCGCGGCAGCATGAACCTGCGCTCGTCGTCGGTCAGGAACCGGGTGAGCACCGCGCCGCGCAGCTCGCTGGGTGTCGCCTGGTCGCGCGCTGCAGCGAGGAGGCGTTCACCATTACGCCACGCGCCGCTTCCGCGTTCGGTGAGGTAGAGGCGCTGGTCGGTGTGCCGGTAGATGGCGGAGGCGACCGTCTCTCCCTCCCGCACCAGCGCGGCCATCACGGCCCACCGGCGGTCACCGCGGGCAAAGTTCGCGGTTCCGTCGAGGGGATCGAGCAACCACGCCAAACGTTCACCAACAAGGGCATCGAGCAGGCCGGGGTTGGCGCTCGCGGCTTCCTCGCCGACAACCGGCACGCTGGGCAACAGCGCGCGGAGCCGGTCGGTGATAAACGTCTCCGCTTCACGATCGGCAATGGTAACGATCTCGCCGGGCGACTTCTCGGAGATGTCGCCCTCGCTCAGGCGCTCGAACCGGGGCGCAATGATGCTCGTCGCCGCCTCGATCAGGATCGCTCCAACCGATTCGAGCTCGATCACCGTTTGCGCCCGACCACGGTCACCTCATTGCGGTTGTGCTGCAACTGGCGGACGAAGGTGATCTCCCAGGCACGGCGGAGGTTCTCCAACGCGTGGTGCACGGATCGCAGCGTGTGCTGCGGTGTGACCTTGAGGGTTTGGATCATCGTGCCGCCCGGGCGGACACGGGATGCCGCTTCGGCCATCAGTGCCGATGACAGCCCGGGTTCCATCCGCATGTCATTGACGATGAGGTCGGCGACCACGCCGGTCGATTCCAGGAATGGACGCGCTGTGGCGACGACCTGATGGACGCCGGGATCGGACGCGATCCTGGGATCGAGCTTTCCGGGATCCACCGCCCATACCTCGAACCCGTGCTGGCGCAGGATCCGGGTCCAGCCACCCGGCGCGGCGCCGAGGTCGATGGCAATCCCGGCTTGCGGGAAGTCCAGATCGTGCTCGCGGAGTAATTCCTCCAGTTTGAACTCGGAGCGTGATACCTGCCCCTTCGGCTTCGCGAGCCGTACCCGGCCGCCTGGCCAGTCGCTGAGGCTGCTGGTCCTGCCGTTGAGCCCGAAGATCACCCCCGCCGGGGTCGTCACGGCGCTCGCGACCTGATCCTGTCCGCTCCGCGCGACCTCGATCCCATCGTCGCGAAGGGTGGCGGCCAACGCCTGCCACAGTTCATCGGTCCGGAACGGGTAGACCGAATCGCCGCTTGACCACACCTGAAGGGAGACACGGTCGCGCAAGGGCCGGCTCCGCCACGCCTCCACGGCCGCGATCGTCACGGCCTCGGAGGAGACCGCCGTTGCCGCCGGCAACAGCGTGATGCCGCGCATCAGGTGCCGGACGAACGCGACTGGCGTGTCGCGGCAGATGGTGGCGAGATCGGCAATGGACATGCCTTCGGCGGCGAAGGCGGCAAGATCCGGCGCAACGGGCTCCACGACGGCGTCGGGAATGGCAGCCCGCACCTCATCGGCGGCCACGGCCAGGTAATCGGCATCGGCGGAAAGGAAGATGCGATTGGCGTCTAGCGGCATCGGGGAACGCCTGGCTTTTGCATCCTGGAGGTATCCACCTTGCTATGACTCGATCTTGGCTGGACCAAGGCCCTGTGGGCCGAAAACAGACTCAACGAAGTCCGCCACGTCCTGCCGGTCGTCGGTGCCGTCCAGCACCATGCACTCCAGGAGATCGACGAGGTCATGGTTGATATCGCCAAGCTCCTCGATGATCTGCCGGTCGTTTCGGCTCGGATTGGGATCGGTGACGAATGCGTACATCGCGTCGGTCAGGTCGTCGAGATCGACCTGGAGCCGGAAGAAGCTCGTCATTGGGAGACCTCCTCGCTCGGGTGCTGGCGTGAGCATGCCGTTTTCGCGTGGTTCCGGCAACTGGCGGCCGGGTTGCGCGGCCGCGGCAACGAGCGACCGGGGCGGGAAACAGTCCCACCCCGGTCGTTGCCTGCGATCCGCCTGGTTGGCCGGTCCCTACCCCTGGCTGTCGCCGGTCACACCTTTCACGGTGTCCCCGACCCAGCTCACAAGGCGACTCCGGGTTTCCTCGCCGCTCCGTGGCGCGAAGAGCAGTCCAATGGCCAGCCCGTAGACGAAGAACTTGACGGCGGTTCGTGATCTGCCAAGCATGATGGGTCCCTTTCCGTGGTTACGATGACGCGGATGTGGAGTTGCCAGGAGCTGCCGGTTGCTGTGGCGGGAAATCGGTGAATTCCGTATCGCTGATCCGGCCATCGGCAGCGATCGGTGCAGTCTGGCCAGCGCTTCCTCGCGACGGTTGGCTGTTGTTGGCGGTTTGTCCGAGCTGGACGCCCACCAGCGGTGCCGTCGCCTGTTCGAGCAGTTCGAGCGCGCGGTCGCCGAACGATCGCGGCGTCCCGGAAGCTCCGGGGTCCGTTCCATTCGGCAGGCCGATCAGCCCGCGCAGTTCCGATCCGGTGTAGGGGGTTTTCCAGAGGGCCGCCGCTGCGCCGACCGCTCCGCCCAGGAGCGCGCCAAACACCAGGGCGCCATTGTGCCGGTTTCGTGCCATCGAGCGGCTCCTTCGTTGCGTTGCCGAGACTTGCCCGGTACCTGGCCTCGTCGCCCTCACCGGGAGGTTAACTATACCCATACTGCGCAACGTCGCCGCTGCCGGTCGAATCCTGTGGTGGACAGGTACACTCCGGGACAGGGAGGACGCTCGTGATCGCCGGAACCACACCGCTGACTGACATCATCCGCCAGGAGATCGCCGCAACCGGGCCGATCTCGTTCGCCCGGTACATGGAGTTGGCGCTCTATCATCTCGAATATGGCTACTATCGATCCCCGCAGCGGCGACCTGGCCGTCCCGGCGATTTCCTGACCGCGCCGGAACTGCACCCGTTCTTCGGCCTCACGATCGGGCGGCATCTTGCCTGGTGGTGGGAGCGGATGGGCTTTCCGGAGCCGTTCACGGTCGTCGAATACGGGTCGGGCATCGGCGGTCTCGCCTACGACGCCATCGTTGGCATGATCGACACCCGGCCGGAGCTTCGTGCTGTCCTGCGCTATCGCCTCAACGAGGTAAACCCGCACCGCCTGGCGGAATCGCTGGCAGCGATGGAGGAGGCTGGGCTCGGAGCCGTCGTGGCGGCTGATGACGGTGAGCCGGTGACCGGGGTGATCCTCGCGAACGAAGTGGCCGATGCGTTTCCTGTCCATCGCCTGCGCTGGTCGGGAACCGGCTTCGAGGAAGTTTGGGTCGATTGGCGCGATGGCGACGGTTTCGTCGACCATGTCGCGGCGCTTTCCCCGGAGATGCGTGCGTGGAATCCGGCGGCAGTGCTGGAGCGCGAAGGCGTTGACCTGGCGAGCCTTCCACCTGGTGCCCGCCTGGAGGTTTCACCCGGCGCCGCCCGGTGGATGGCTGAAGTCGCCACACATATCGCGCGAGGCTACGTGCTGATGATCGACTACGGGTACCCGGCGCCCGAGTTGTACGCCGGGCACCGGCTCGACGGGCTTGTTCGCGTCTACGACCAGCACACCGTCGGCACCGATCCGTACGGGACGCCTGGCGAGCAGGACATCACCGCTCACGTCGATTTCAGCGCCCTGATCGCCGCAGGAGAGTCGGCGGGTCTCGCCCTGGTCGGCCTGACGACGCAGGCGGACTTCCTGGCCGACGCCGGGCTCGGCGATTTCCTGGTTGAGTTGCAGCGCGATCCCGGCACGGCAGTCGAGGAGTACTACCGG
>CAZSUN010000017.1:0-15317 GCA_964610045.1 uncultured Sphaerobacteraceae bacterium | reverse complement strand
CGGCTGGGTGAACGGCATCCTGTCCCGCGGGATCGGGCTCGCGCCAAACGCCCTCGGATCGCACATCTGGGGCATTCTCGTCGACACGGGAGAGCCGCTTGATGGTATGTATGTGCCGGTGACCCAACGCGACGGTGCCGAGGCGACGGCAGTGTTGACCGGTGATGGATCATCGATCGGATCGCTCGGCGGAATGCTTGCCCAGGCCAGGTATTGGGAACTGCCGCGCGACTACCGCGACCGGATCGAAACCGCAATCGCCAGTTCGGCCGCCGCGTAGTCCGCCCTCGCAAGCCGCCAGCGATACCTCCGGCGTTGGTTGCGCGTTAACACGGCAAGGAGCAAACGAAGCCGCGATCCTGTGGGGAGGAGCGCATGCTGGGTCGAACGGTCGCTGTCGAACGACTGTCGCGTAGTCCGCGCCGGCCAGCCTGGCCGCTGGTCGCGGCATTCGGTGCGGTCATCGTGCTGATCGTGGCGATGGCAGTGCCGCCGATCCGGCAGGCGATCCCCGGGTGGGGTCCCGAACCGGCCTCAGTCGAGGTGCCAAATGCGTTTCTCTACCAACAGCAGCGTCCCCTCAGTTGCGAGTACGCATCGGTCCACATCGCGGCCACCATGCTCGGCTACGACCTGTCCGAATACGACATCGAGGCGGTCGTTCCGCTCGACGAGAATCCGCACAAGGGCTATCGCGGCAACATCCTTGGGGTGTGGGGCAACACGACCGACTACGGGGTCTACAACCAACCGCTCGCCGCTGGACTCGATCAGCTCGGCATTCCACATGAGGCGTACTACGGCGACCGGGACACCCTGGAGCGCCAGCTCCGGGCTGGGCACCCGACGGTCGTCTGGCTCGGTATGCGGGGGGAGGGCTACAGCGTCGATGCGTGGGATGGCGATGGCGACCGCTACCAGCTGACAACCTACATGCACGTCATGACCGCCTACGGGTACGACGAGGACGGCGTCTACTTGACCGATCCCGGTCAAGCGGTCTGGAGGTTCTATACCTGGGCCGAGTTTCTGATGATGTGGAATGTCATGGACGGCATGGCCCTCAGCATCCTGCCGTCGTAGGGCCTCGGTGTCATTGTCCACGCGCGGGCACATTCCTGGGCCGTGGATGGCTCTCCGAGGTCGATGACGGCTTGACTTCGAGGTGATGACTGGTAGGATGCAGGTATCGTACTTCCATCAACCGACCGAGCTTTGGGCGGAGAAACCGCCACATCATTGGCAAACGGGCCCTGGTTCGATGGGAGGCGCGAGAAACCCGGATATGCTGGTATGGCATGTCCGGATGTTGGCCAGCAGGCCGACGCCAGACGTCATTCGCCGAGCGAAGGCACCTGGTTCCGGAACCTGACCCCTTGGGGAATGGTCGCGGCACGGCGTAATGCGAAATGTGACGCGCGACCAGCATCCAGTCGATCCCTTGCTCCCTCCGGGCAATGGGAGCCACCAGGAAAAGGCTCAAACCTGGCTGGAACGCGAATGCAGGCCGGATCGCACAACAGGGAATCCGCGTGTCGACGGATGGATTGAACTGGCAGGTCAGCAGGTTGTCGCGAGGCACATGCCTCTCGCGCGCGGTATCGCATGATGGCGATGCGCACTGTTGCCATCCGTTCGAAGGAAGCCGGTTGATGACCGGATCCAGCGAACCGGATGTGGCGAATGTCACGGCAGGGCCGTGGGGAGCGGAACAACGAATCCGCCACGATCCCGGAACGAATGCCGGCCGCAGGCAGCAGGACAGGCGCACTCGACATCACGATACGCAGGACGCAGGGAGAACGTAGCGATCGACGCACTCGAATGGCGATATGACCCCGGTCGAGCCAACAGGCGCGCCGGGAACCTGCACCACGCAGGTCGAGCCAGCAGACAACCGAAGAGTTCATGAGCGAGGATCGGCGTTGCAGAACACCGGTCCTCGCAGTGTGTTGCGGGCCTAATCCTCCCGGAGCTGGGTGTCCCAGGGGTTGACCAGCGGAACGCCTGTTTCCTCGAAGTCCTTCACGTTCCGGGTCGCCAATGTCGCGCCATGTGCCAGCGCAATGGCCGCAATCTGCGCATCGGGGACAGAAATGGGGTGCCCACGATGGAGTCGCATGGGAACGATCATTCCATAGGTCATCGCGGCAGCCTGATCGAAGGGGAGGATTCGGTCCTCGAAGGATAAAGCGATGACTTGCCACAGCTTGGCGTCGAGTCCGGTCCGTCGGCGGCCATCGGGTAGCCTGTTGATGCCAGATACCAACTCCGCCAACGAGATGGATGTTGTCCACAACCGGTGTGGATCGATTCGATCAATCCACTCAAGCACCGCTGGGTTTGGTCTGTCCTCCATGATCTCGGAGACGACGTTTGTATCGACAACGATCATTTGTCAAAGTCAACCTATCTGGCCGGTTCAGAGCGTGGCGGCAACTCAAGGTTCAGCCCCACGAGGCCAGCTTCGCGAAATCGTTCGTGCAGTTGTGTGCCGAACCCCTTCTCTGGAACAGGCGACTCCAGCGCGGTTTCCAGGATGTCACGAACCTCCGCTTCCATTGAGCGACCGTGAATCGCGGCTCGCACGCGCAGGCGCTCCTTCAGGTTGTCGTCGAGTTTTCTGATCGTCAGTGTCGCCAAATTGCACCTCCATGCTCATTGACAGCAATGCCAGCATTGCTGTCAATGAGATGATAACAGCCGAGCGTTTACGCCCGGCTGTTCGGTGCAATCGGATGACGGTCTCAGCGGACCGTTTTCAGCATGATGGTCGGCTTGCGTGGCTTCGAGATCGCCTGCACCGCCAGCTGGGTCGCCACGCGCTCGGCAAGGTGACCGAAGGCGATCCCGGTTTGCGACTCCGGCGCGGCGGCAACCAGCGGCATCCCCTCGTCCCCGCCGGTGCGGATGCCGGGCTCGATCGGGACTTGCGCCAGAAGCTCGACCTCGTTCTCGTCGGCAGTGCGCTGTCCCCCGCCTTCACCAAAAATCGGGTGAGTACTGCCGCAATCGGGGCAGACGAATCCGCTCATGTTCTCGACGATGCCCAGGATCGGGGTTTTCACTTCCTGGAACATCTTGAGCCCCTTCACCGCATCAGCCAGGGCAACCTGCTGCGGGGTGGTGACGATGATCGCGCCCGCGATGGGGATCTTCTGGACGAGGGTGAGCTGGACATCGCCCGTGCCCGGCGGCAGATCGAGCACGAGATAGTCGAGATCGCCCCAGTGCACGTCGTTCAGGAATTGGTTGATCAACTGGGCTACCAGCGGGCCGCGCCAGATCAATGCCCGCGTCGGATCGAGGATGAATCCGATGCTCATGATCTTCACCCCGTGCGCTTCCAGGGGGACGATCTTGTTGTCCTTCATCAGGGGCTTGTCATTCGCCCCCATCATCAGCGGGATGCTTGGCCCGTACACATCGGCGTCGAGCAGGCCGACCTTCGCACCCGCCTGGGCCAGCGCGACGGCCAGGTTGACCGCGACGGTGGACTTGCCGACACCGCCCTTGCCGGAGGCCACCGCGATCGTGTTTTTCACGCCGGGGATGGGCTGGGCATCCTGGCGGCCGCCGCCACTGGCCCGGACCCTGGTCCGCCAGTCGATGGCGATCTGGCCCACACCCCCGATCGTGCCGAGGGCAGCCCGCACGTCCCGCTCGATTTTCTCCCGGGTCGAGCGGATCGGGCTGAGGAGTTCAATCGTGAGGGTCACGTCGCGCCCGTGAAGGGTGACATCGGGAACCAGCTTGAGGTCGACCAGGTTGCGGCCGGTTGCCGGTTCGGTGACGGCTCGCAACGCGTTGAGCACCTGCTCTTGCGTCAGGCCGCCAGCACCGTTCTCTGTCATACCGAAATGCCTGTACCTTTCCAGCAATGGGGGAGTGGGGGACTGTGCGCATGGTGCGCACGATGCTGGTGGGTATTGTAACTGCCCGCATATGGCCAGCACCCCGGCGCTTTGGGTGGGGGTGTGCGCCGGGGAAGCCGGACTACAGCGAGAGGGGCCGGGCGAGTGCGCGTATCATCGGGGCGGCCTGCCAACCGCCCCTCCGCACCGAGGGATTGGGGTCAGGGAGTGGGGTGATTCGGGAGCACTCCCGGCCCCTCGCTGTGTCGGAGTGGTCCGACAGTTCCCATTCTGGGGGCCGATGCTTCAGGGACGACCGGGTTTTCCTGTGAGTTGGCTGTGATTACCAGCGTTTCACGCGAAGGTTGCGCCATCGTCGGTCGTTTGTAGGGGCAGCCCAGGAGCGTCAGCGACGTATGGCTGCCCTGTATTTCGTAGCAACTGTGTTGCTTTGTGCTGTGTGTCCCGGGCATCGCGCCGGATGGTGGTGCGGAGGTCTGGAGAATCGGTGAGGACGCGAACGCGAAGTTGGGCGGTGGTCATGCAACCACCGCCCGTTATCTGGCCGTGTTTGTGGGGTGTGTCACACGGCCGTCAGGATCGAGGCGAGGTCGCTGGTCATTGAAGACCCGGAGGCGGCCATCACGACCAGCGCGAGGCCGAGCAGGAGTGTGGCCACCATTGTCACCAGGAGTGGCGTCGCCCGGTGGATTCCGGCCGGATCGTTCGACGATTGGTCTCGCTGGGTCTCGTTCATCGCTGGTCTCCCTTCTGTCCGTCACCGGTCGTTCCGGTACATCCATGGTCGGGCACGGGTATCCAATGGTTCTGGACACCAGATGGGAGTTCGCTGCGAGTCCCGAATCAACCACTCGTCGCGTGGGCGTGACTACGATGTCTAGACAGGCATGAACGGATCGGTCTCCGGACGCTCCTGCTGCCGCCGCTTTTCGACGGTTTCAAGAAGTCGCGGCCAGATTTCGCCGACCGTGGGATACGACGGCACTGCGTGCCTGGCCCGCAGGATCTGGTCCGGTCTTCCGTCGCGCGTGACCCGCACGGTCCGTGGCCTATCGATGACGCCACGGCCACGCGCGAGCGATATACCGGCGCTGTCGAGCCATTCGACCTGCCCGGCTTCGTCCCACTCCGATCTGAACGAGTCGCGCCGGGCAAAATACCTCGGCCGGATCGAGGGTTTCACCGATTGCCCCCGCCATGCTACGCGAATGGCCCCGGCTGTCGCGAACCGCATTGGGTCACGTCTGATCGATGCATTGACGGATCGGGATCAGCACCGTAGACTGCTCGAAATCCGATCGTTTTCATCGGATATAAGACAGGATCTGGCAATTCTGCCCCCTGCGAAGGAACATGCATGGCCGTACGCGATACCGGAATCAGCAAGCGCACCGTTCGGTTCGAACTCGTTCCGCGGCGGGTGACCGTGCAGACAGTCGAGGCGATCACACACACCTATGTCCGGGTAACGCTTGCCGGACCGGATCTCGCCACCTTCACTTCGGCTGATGCAGACGATCACATCAAGATCGCCTTCCCGCCCCCGGGCGAATCCGAGCCCGCCCTCCCGAAGATCGGGCCAAACGGGATTCAGTGGGATGCAGAAGCCAGGCGCATCCTGCGGGACTACACACCGCGACGCTTCGATCCCTCGAAGGAGGAACTGGTCGTCGATTTCGTGATTCACGGGCACGGTCCGGCATCTGCCTGGGCCAGTGAGGCGGAGCCAGGCTATGTCCTCGGTATTCTCGGCCCACGCGGGTCCCACCTGGTTGAAGGGAACTTCGACTGGCAACTGCTGATCGGCGACGAGACGGCGCTGCCGTCCATCGCTCGCCGCCTGGAAGAGGCGGACGCCGGTGAGTCCTTCGTGGCCTTCATCGAGGTCGATGGACCGGCTGACGAGCAGGCAATCGATACCAGGGCGAATGCCGACATTCGCTGGGTGTACCGGGAAGGCACTCCGGCGGGCGCCTCGACCGTGCTGGAAGACGCCATCCGGGCGGCGGACTTGCCGGAAGGCGTCTTCTACACGCGTGCTGGCGGTGAGGCCAACACGCTCAAATCGATCAGGCGCTACTTGCTGCGCGAGCGCGGGCTCGATCCGGAGTACACCTCGTTCTCGGGACACTGGAAGCTGGGTGTCTCCGATCACGATCACCACGAGGCGATCGAGGAATAGGCAGTCTGGAAACCGGCGCCGGGCGACTTGCCTGGCGCCGGGTTTGCGTTACCAGCGCTCCTGGTGCCAGATCGCATCCAGCGGCCGGAACCCCCGCTTGAGTGACCCCGAGCGCTTGTCGGGCGCGGCGTGGCCGATCATCGCGATCCCGATCGGGAAGTAGTCGGCCGGAATCCCCAGCAGTTCCTGGATGCGTTCCTGCTCCCAAACCCCCACGAAGGCCGTACCGAGCCCCTCGTTCACCGCGGCAAGCAACAGCAGCATCAACGAGCATCCGGCATCGGTGTGCCAGTACGGGACCGGCCAGAAAATCTCATTCCCCTCGTCATCGACCTTGTCCTGCTCGTTGTACCGGTCGTGATACAGCTGCTCGTTGACGCAGATCACCACCTGGACCGGCGCGCCACTGATGAACGGGTCGAAGCCGCCCGAGGTGTACTGCGACTCCCCGGCGAGTGCCCCCAGGGTAGCGCGGGTTTCCGGGTCGGTCACCGTGACGAAGACGACACCCTGGCTGAACCCTGCGCTGGGCGCTCGTTGCGCCGTCGCGATGATGCGTTCGAGCGTTTCGTGCGGCACGGGTTCGTCCGTGAAGTTGCGAACCATGCGCCGCTTGCGCACCACATCGATGAAGTCCATACACAACATCCTCTCAATCGGCCAGCAGCCTGGCGTCGGCATGCAGGAAGTGTCGCACCCCGATCGCCTTGAGCGCCCAGCGTATGGGCAGTGGCAGTGGCTGCGAATCGGGAGATCCCTCCTCAACCCGGAGATTGCTCAGCGCGTACCGGTGCCGTACATAGCGCGCCTCGCCGCCAGCGGCCACCTGCAGGTTGCGGAGCCAGTCGGTGGTTGGCCCGTAGGTGAGGGCGATGACGAACTCGTTGCCACGCCGGAACGCCCAGACTGGCGTCGCGTATGCCCGGCCCGATGTGCGTCCGGTGTGGCGGATCAGCAGGAACGGCGGGATTTTTCCGGCCAACCGGCGCGCGAGCGGGTTGATCCAGTACCGGTTGGATTTGGCGATGGTGCGTGAGAGTGGCATGCTGGACTTCCTTTCCATGCTTGATCGAACATCCATCGGAAATGCATGATTGTATGAGATATGCATGATATCTTTGTGCATGTCCTGCATCGACGCATTGAGCATGCTACCATGCGTTTTCAGACGTACGGCGGTAGCTCTCTTTCGTGGCGACACAGGATTTGGGAATATGGCGATCACGCACATTACGGGACGAGGGCAGATCACGATACCGTCCGACCTTCGGCGAAAGGTTGGACTCGATACCGGTGCCGCTGTCTATTGGGAAGTCGACGACCGCGGCCTGCTTGTTGGCCGCCCAGTGCCGTACACGCTCGAGGATATGCGCGGTAGCGTGGTTGCACCCCCCGGTGTGCCGGACTCGATCGATTTTGACGACCTCATAGATTCGGCTTTTGAGAGCGGCTATGCCGAGGAATGGGCAGCTCGTGACAGCAGCCCGGTCTCACAATGATCTTTCTCGACGCGAACATGTTCCTCCGATACCTTGTCCTTCCGTCCTCATCGGCGCTGGAGGAGCAAGCGCAGATTGCCTCGGACCTTTGGGAGCAGGTTCGGGCAGGCCTGGTGCAGGTGACGACGAGTGAAGCCGTCCTGCACGAAGTCTGCTATGTCCTGAACTCCAGGAAGCAATATGCCCTCGACGTTGCCAAAGTCGTCGACCTGGTCTCATCCCTTCTGATGCTGGAGGAGGTCAGATTTCCCCAACGCGACAAATCGATCTACCTTAAGGCGCTGGGTATCTGGCGTAGTCGCCCCGCGATTGGGTTCACGGACTCGGTGGTCATTGCTCGCTGTGAGATGGGGAATCACGAACTCGCAACGTTCGACGGGCACTTCGACCGCATTCCCGGCCTGGCGCGTTGGGCGCCTGAGCCTGGGGCGCCAACGCCCGGGTAGCCGGCGCTGCTTGCCTCCTTGCAGGTAACCGGTTGCGGCGGTACTGTGCCAGCGGTGGTCAGCCTGGCCGCCATCCGGACTGCCCGGTCACCATGTGCACCGGGCATGACTCTGCTGGACAGCGCCTCATGAGCACGAACCCTTCCCCGGCCCCCGCAACCCCTGACGACCTTGCAGGGCGGCCCGTCCGTCTGGCCATCGTCGGCACGGGCGGTATGGGCAGCTATCATGCGGTCGGCATCAAGGATGACCCGGATGTCGAGGTCACCTGGGCAGTCGATCTCGATCTCGAACGCGCCAACCGCCTTGCGGCGGCAACCGGCGCGACGGTGACCGCCTCACTCGATGATGCGCTGGCCGATCCCGAACTCGATGCCGTGCTGGTTGCCTTGCCAACCAGCCTCCACCGCATGGCGACCGAAAAGGCTGCCGCAGCGGGCAAGCACGTGTTTTGCGAAAAACCGATCGCCCGGACGGTTGAGGACGGCCAGGCGATGGTCGCTGCCTGCGACGCCGCCGGGGTCACCCTCATGATCGGTCACGTCGTCCGGTTCTTTCCGGAATGGGCCAGGATCAAGGAGATTTTGGACAGCGGCGAACTCGGACAGGTGGCGATGGTGCGGGCGAAGCGAACCAACCCACCCGTGCAGGAGCGCAGCCCCTGGTTTGCCGACGTCGAGAAGAACGGCGGTGTCGTCCTGGACCTGATGGTGCACGATCTCGACACCCTCGGCTGGCTGTTCGGTCCGGTGGAACGGCTCTACGCGCAGGGACTCACCTATACCCCGCACCAGCCGAAGCGCGATTTCGCATATGCCTCCATTCGCTATCGGAATGGGGTCATCGCGCACATCGAGAGCAGCTGGGCCCACGCCAACCACCGCACCGCCATCGAAGTCGCCGGCCAGTATGGCCTGATCTCCTTCGACAGTGAGCGCGCCTCCACGCTCACGATCGAACGGAACACCCCCGTAAACGATGATCTGGACCGGCCCAAGCGTGCCTATACCCGGCCTGGCACCGGTCCGCACCTCCGTGAACTGCGCCACTTCATTCACTGCCTGAAATCGGGCGAGCCCGTGTTGATCCCCGGACCGGACGGTGTGCGGACGATTTCCCTGGCCAATGCGGCGCTCGATTCGATGCGGACCGGGCTGCCGGTGTACTTCAACGAAGACGGCACCGTGGCCACCCAATGACGCGCGGTGTGCCACGCCCCCGCGCGGGGTATTCCGTTCCGCCATCCGGTTCCAGCCAGAGGATGTGACCAAACCATGACTGCTTCACCCGCACCGATCCGGCTTGGGATCGTGAGCTTCGCCCACCACCACAATTACGGCTTTGCTGCCGGCGCGTTGACCCTTCCAGGCGTCAGCATCTCGGCGGTTTGGGACGCCGATGCCGCGATTGGCGCCGATGCCGCCGAACGGTTCGACACCGTGTTCGAGCCTGATCTGGAGACCCTGCTGGCGCGGGATGATATCGATGCTGTGATCGTCGGCTCGGAAAATGTCAACCATGCGGCTCACACAATCGCCGCGGCCAATGCCGGCAAGCACGTGCTCTGCGAAAAACCCCTGGCGACCACGGTTGCCGATGCCCGCGCCATGGTCGAGGCTTGCGAGCGGAATGGCGTTAAGCTGCAAACAGCCTTCCCGGTCCGGTTCATCCCCTCCACGATCGCGCTGCGCGATGCCGTGAAGGGTGGCGCTGTCGGCGCGCCGCTGGCAGTGATCGCCCGCAACCCTGGCACCTGCCCGATGCGATGGTTCGTCGATCCCGCTCTCTCCGGCGGCGGCGCGGTGATGGACCACACGGTCCACGTCGTCGATGTCCTGCGCTGGATGTTCGACGCCGAGGTGACCCAGGTCTACGCCGAGATGAGCACCCGGATTCACGATATCCCCGTCGACGACACCGGCTTGCTGATGCTGAAGTTGAGCAACGGCGTCACCGCCAGCCTCGACACGAGTTGGTCTCGCCCGGCGACGTGGCCCACCTGGGGCGGGGTCACGATCGATGTGATCGGCGAGGAGGGAGTCCTCTCGCTCGACGCCTTCGCCGACACACTCGATGTTGCGGAGATCAGGAACGGGACCTATACCTGGCGGCCGGTCGAGTCGATTGGCGATGCCGAGATGGTGCGCGGGTTCGTCGACGCGATTCGCAACGACACGCCCACCGAGCCGTCCGGCGTGGACGGCCTGCGAGCGGTGGAGGTGACGCTGGCTGCCTACGAGTCGTTCAAGCAGGGCGCACCGGTCGTAATCGAGGCATAGCCCGGGTCAACGCGGCAGGTTGGGCGATGCGCCCAGCCTGCCGCGTTCGTGTGCCTGCCGGGCGGTGGCTGCGCCCAATTCGGAGCGGCGAAAATTGGTCGCATATGCGAATGACGGGCAACTGGATTGTATACACGGGCCATATATCTGGTTGAACGGTGTGAATCGAGACTGGTATCCTGACGCCACATTCGCGGGAGCGCGCCGGAATGAGGCGGTGCGCACAAGAATCCGGGCACCGTGATGGTGTCGTGAGTACCGGCAGTGTCGCTGGTTCGCTGGTTTGTGCCGGGAATCGCGGTGATGAGGGGCGTGCGCGATGGCTGACATCATGGATATCGCGGCAACCGCCGTTCCGATCGAAAACGTCAGGGATCAGGATCCTCCCTGGTTCAAGAACCTGTGGGGGAGCTACGTATTCCGGCGCATACTCCGGGCGATCTTCACGATCTACCTGGTCTCCACGGCAATCTTCTTCCTGATCCGCCTGCTGCCGGGCGATCCGGTCCAGGTGTACATCAATCAGCAAATGACCCAGTACGGGTATTCGTACGACGATGCCAAGAACATGGCGATGTCGCTGTACGCGGTCGATCCTGATAAGTCGGTCATGGGGCAGTACGTCGACTACATGCAGGGGTTGCTCCAGGGCGACCTCGGAATGTCGATCACCAGTGCCGGCACCTCCGTGGTGTCGATCATCAACTCGCGCATCTGGTGGACGATCTTCAGCGTCGGCACTGCCCTGCTGCTGGCGTTCGCGCTTGGGTCGATCCTCGGGATGTTCATGGCCTACCGGCGCCAGAGCTTTGGCGAGGGCCTCCTCTCCGGGTTCGCGTCCGTCACCCAGTCGATCCCGAACTACATCCTGGCCCTCCTTATCATCTTCTGGCTGGGTGTCCGTGCCGGCCTGATTCCATTCACCGATATGCGGGGCGCAGTCTCGTCGGGGCAACCCGTGGAGTTCAGTTGGGCATTCATCACCGATGCCTTCTACCACGCCTCGCTTCCGATCGCGATATACGTGCTCACCTCGATCGGCGGCTGGATGCTGCTGATGAAGAGCAGCACGATCTCCGCCCTCGAAGAGGATTTCGTCACGGCGGCCCGCGCGCGCGGTGTTCCGGAGTGGCGGGTCCTCTTTTTCTATGTCGGGCGAAATGCCATCCTGCCGCTGTTCACGCAACTCACCATCGCCATCGGCTTCGTCGTCGGCGGGTCGCTCCTCGTTGAGCCGATCTTCAAGTACGAGGGTATTGGCGAAAGGTTGTTCCAGGCAATCCAGCGGCGCGACTACACCGTGCTCCAGGGAATCTTCCTGGTGATTACGATCTCGGTGGTCTTTGCCAATCTCATCGCTGACCTTCTGTACAGCCGGCTCGATCCGCGCATTCGCACCGGGAAGTAACTGCCATGGTCGATCAGGTCATCACGCCCGCGGAAATCCAGACGGCCACTGAACCACGTGAGTTCGCGCAGCCGCCGAAGTCACGGGGGTTCTGGCGAAACTTTGCCGCCAACAACAAGACCGGGACCGTTGCCTTCTTCGTTTTCCTCGCGATCCTGGTGCTGGCGTTCATTGGGCCCCTGTTCATGCCGGACACCAACCCCAGCGATGGCCGCAATGTGTTCGCCACCCCCTCCCGGGATCACTGGCTGGGGACCGACTACATGGCCAAGGACACCTGGTACCAGATCGTGATGGGCGGCAGGAACCTGCTCCTGGTCGCGGCGGTGGCCGCCCTGATGTCCACGGCAATTTCCGTGGTCTTCGGGGCGCTGTCGGCCATGATCGGCGGCAAGTTCGACACGATCGTCCTGATGATCACGGATATCTGGCTCACCATCCCCACCATCATCCTGCTTGGTGTGCTGGCGGTGTTCGTCAAGCTGAACAGCCCGCTCCTGCTCGCCCTGATCCTGGCTGTTACCGGCTGGCCGACCCTGCTGCGCGCTGTGCGCGCCCAGGTCCTCTCGCTCAAGGAACGTGAGTACGTCGAAGCCGCGCGCATGCTCGATCTCGGAACAGTGCATCTCCTGTTCAGGGAGGTGCTGCCGAACATGATGAGCTACATCGTCATCAACTTTGTGGCAGGGCTCACCGGCGCCATCTACGGCCAGGTCATCCTCTACTTCCTCGGCCTGGTCTCGCTCGCCGGGAACAACTGGGGCCTGATGATCCAGCAGGGATACGCCCAGGGGGCGCTCAACAATCGCGACGCGATCTGGTACATCATGTCGCCGATTTTCATGATCACCATGCTGCAGCTCTCGCTGGTGCTGATGTCTCGCTCGCTCGAGGACATCTTCAATCCGCGCCTGCGCGAAGGGTAGGCTCGGGACAGGGATCAGGAGGGTGTGCAGGGTGATCACGAATGGCACGAGAGATATGTCGGTCGAGGAAATCCAGCGGCGCAACGCCATTCGGGGCACGGCCGAATCGACGGCGCCGGTCATCCTCTCGATCGAGGACATGTGGGTCGAATACAAGACCCCGGCTGGCTGGATGCAGGCGGTGCGCGGCGTCACGCTCGATATCCGGCAAGGTGAAGCGATCGCCCTGATCGGGGAAAGCGGTTCGGGCAAATCAACCCTTGGGTTCGCCTTGCTTCGGATGCTGGTCCGCACCGCCCGTGTCTCCCAGGGCAAGGCGGTCTTTCGCGACCGGAATGGGAACCTGCTCAATCTGCTTGAAATGAATCCGAAGGAGTTCCGCAAGATTCGCTGGAGCGAGATGGCGATGGTCTTCCAGGCCGCGCAGAACTCGTTGAACCCGGTGATGAAGGTGAGCGATACCTTCTACGAGACCGCCAAAGCCCATGGTATGAGGAACAAGCGGCAGGTCCGCGAGCGAACCCTCGACCTGCTGAAGGCGGTCCAGCTCGATGCCGACCGTGTCTACAGTGCCTATCCCCACGAACTCTCGGGCGGCATGCGCCAGCGCGTCTCGATCGCGCTCTCGCTCCTGCTCGAGCCACAGCTGATCATTCTCGACGAACCGACCACCGCGCTCGACATCCTCACCCAGCGCGCCATCATCGATGTGGTCAAGAGCCTTCGCGACAAACTCGACTTCACGATGATCTTCATCTCGCACGACCTCTCCCTGGCGGCGGAACTCGCCGACCGGGTCGCCACGATGTACGCGGGCGAACTCGTTGAGTACGCACCGGTGCGCGATGTCTTTTACAACCCGAAGCACCCGTACTCCGTCGGTCTCCTGAACGCGGTTCCTCCCATCGTCGGTGAAGAGTTCACGCCGCTGGCGGCGATCCCCGGTGCGACGCCGAACCTGTTGCGGATTCCATCTGGCTGTCCGTTCCACCCGCGCTGCCCGTACGCCACGGAGGTTTGTTCGCAGCAACGGCCACCCCTGATCGACCTTGGTGGCACCCACTTCGCCGCCTGCCATCACAGTGACCAGGTAACCCGCGACCAGGAAATCTGGGATCGAAAGGAAGCCGAGAAAATCGTCGAGGCCAACCTCGCCACCACGTAGGGGAAGGTTTCCGAATGCGATCAAGCATGTCGACATCACCCATCGTTCACCGTCCCGTCATCCTGAGCGAAGCGAAGGATCCCCGCGCGAAGCGCAATCGATCGAAGATCGATGCAGGACGGTGCGCAATGCTGAAGACCGGCTACGTCTACACCATGTCGAGCAAGTCGCGGACGCTGTACACCGGCGTGACCAGCAACCTCGAGCGTCGGGTTTGGAAGCACAAGACCCATTACCAGCCTGGATTCAGCGATCGCTACCGGACCGATCGCCTGGTGTACATCGCCGAATTTGCGCGGATGGACGATGCCCTGGCGTGGAACTGGTACGAGGATCATCTGGCTGCGCCGGATAGCGCTTCGCGCGGGGACCCTTCGCTCCGCTCAGGGTGACGGTCGAGGGGTATTCCTGCAAAACGCGTCAACACTGTCTGGAGGCATGTGCCGATGTCCGAACCGATCATGCGCCTCGACCATCTGGTCAAGGAATACGACACCAAACGCGGCAAGATCCGCGCGGCCGACGATGTCAGCCTGTCCATGGACAGGGGCGATATCCTCTGCCTGGTCGGTGAATCCGGCTCTGGCAAGACCACCGTCGCCCGGATGGCGGCCGGGATGATCACGCCGACGTCGGGCAAGGTGATCTTCGAGGGCAAAGACATCGCGAGTCTCTCGGGAGCCGAGTTCAAGGAGTACCGCAAGGCGGTCCAGATCGTTCACCAGGATCCCTACGCTTCGCTGAATCCGGTCCACACCATCGGCGATACCCTGCGCGCCCCCCTAATGCGCCACAAGATCGTGAAAAACAAGCGGGCCGCCACGCAGAAGGCGGGTGAGTTGCTCGAACTCGTCGACTGCCGGCCAGTCGAGAACTTCATCGACAAGTTCCCCCACCAACTGTCCGGCGGTCAGCGGCAGCGGATCTCGATCGCCCGCGCGATGACCCTCAACCCGCGCATGATCATCGCCGACGAGTCGGTGTCGATGGTCGATGTGTCGATCCGCGTCTCACTGCTCAACACCCTGCTCAAATTGCGGAACGACCTCGGCGTCACCTTCCTGTTCATCACTCACGACCTCGCGGTCGTCAAGTACTTCGGCTGGGAAGGCCGGGTCGGCGTCATGTACGTCGGGAAGATGATCGAGTACGGCAATACGCCACAGATCATCGGGCGGTCCATGCATCCCTACACCCGCGCCCTCGCCGCAGCAATCCCGGAAGCCGATCCCGACCTCACCCGCTCCAAGAACAAGCTCCACCTGCGCAGTCTCGACATTCCCAATCTCTCCAACCTGCCCGGTGGTTGCGTCTTCCATCCGCGCTGCACCTTCTGGGAGCAGGGATTGTGCGACCAGGTTTCGCCGCCGCTGGTCGATATCGGGAACGAACGCAAGATTGCCTGTCATGTCGTGGTGCGGGACATCGAAAACGGTGGCGACGGTGTTTCCATCCTCGACCAGGCAATGACCAGCGCGGCCGATTAGCATTGGCCCAGGCGGCATGCCCGAGCCGGTCGTAGGGGCGGACCTGCCGC
>CAZSUN010000016.1:51576-57358 GCA_964610045.1 uncultured Sphaerobacteraceae bacterium | reverse complement strand
GCCTTCCAAGCAGAATGTCGCCGGTTCGAGTCCGGTCTCCCGCTCCACGTAAACCCCATGAAATCAAGGAAAACGGCCACTCACGAGGGTGGCCAGTCGGCATATTCGGGTCTTCATCTCACATTCCTCTCACATCGCGTGCGGAAGGCCCTGAACTCCCCGGATACCGGAAGCTGGCAGGTAAACTCCTTGGAGGGAGTGGCGGTCCTCACTTCTATCTCGTTCCTCTTTCCTCGGTTCTCAACTCCGCGTCCCACATTCCCGCGATGCATGCGTTCGTATGGGTACAGCTCGATCTACGTGGTCGTGCTGCTCCCCCAGTCAACACGAGGAAATGCAGGTTCTAGAGGAGTAAATGCGGACCACGCCGATTCTGAAATACCCCGTCACTCCGGGGATTTCGGAGTAAATGTGTAAATGCAGGCTGCATCTACACATCGCGTCCCTCAACGGTTCGGACAGGCGTCTCCAAGATGGTTATGATGGCGTCCAGCGTCACCTTATCTCCAGCCATGGACCAGCCGGGAAGACGGATATGCGGGAGACGACGTATCAGTGTCCATCAACTGCGCGCCGCGAGGAAAACGAAACCTGACGCCGGGCTAAGCAATCAGGTTGAACGTCCAGCACGACCGTGCTGAATTAGGGTTCCGCGATCCCTGGCCACGATCGAACGAGGAGCCAACTGGTGCTCTGCCGCGAGGAAGCGATGGTCTACGTCGAAAACTACCTGCGGGGCGAACGCGATCCGGAGGACATGGCCGCCCTGGCGGATTTCCTCGAACTCGTCCCGGCCGAGGACAGATGCACCTTCCCGTTCGATGTGCCTGCCCTCACAAACCGGCTCAGGGCTGATCTCGTCGAGATACGATCCCGGCAATCGCAGGGTGCGGTACGCGAAACACGTCCATGGTGAATAATCCTGTGCCCAACGCATTACGACACACCACGCAATGCGGACATCCATTCACCGGCGACTGGCAATACTTCCCTGCGCATAGCAACTAGCCGGACTCTTGTGGTATCCATACGGCATTGGCGAGATGAGCTCCACAGCACGAGGCAACCAGCACATGCCAACCACCTATCGAGACCTGCTGCAACAGGTGAAGTCCCAGATCGGCGAGGTCACCCCGGTCGAAGCCCAGGCAGCGATTGCCGCCGGATCGCGGGCGATCGACGTACGCGAGGCCGATGAGGTCGCGCAAGGCATCATTCCGGGTGCGACGGCCATCCCCCGAGGTTTCCTGGAGGCACGTATCGAAGGCGCCGTCCCCGATCGCGATGCACCGATTGTGATCTACTGCGCCGGCGGCGCCCGTTCCGCGTTTGCAGCCAAGTCACTTAGCGACCTCGGCTACACCAACGTTGTCTCCATGTCGGAAGGATTCGGCGGCTGGAAGGCGGCCGGATTGCCCTGGTCGACCCCGTTTCAGTTCACTGCCGAGCAGCAGCGACGGTATTCACGCCACTTCCTGCTCCCGGAGATCGGCGAGGTTGGTCAGCAGAAACTGCTGGAGGCGAAGGTCCTCCTGATCGGCGCTGGTGGCCTCGGCTCCCCAGCCGCGCTCTACCTCGCGGCCGCCGGTGTCGGCACCCTCGGCATCATCGATGACGACATCGTCGACGACTCCAATCTCCAGCGACAGATCCTGCATTCCACCGACCGCATCGGTCAGTCCAAGGTCGAATCAGCCCGCACCGCCATCAACGCGCTCAACCCCGATGTCGAGGTGGTCGCGCATGAGATCCGGCTCAACCGCGAGAACGCGCTGGAAATCTTCAGCAGGTACGACGTGATCGTTGACGGCGCCGACAATTTCGCGACCCGCTACCTGGTGAACGATGCCTGCGTCATCCTTGGCAAACCGAACGTCCACGGCAGCATCTTCCGGTTCGAGGGGCAGACGACCGTCTTTCACAGCGAGCACGGTCCATGCTACCGCTGCCTCTTCCCGGATCCTCCCCCGCCCGACCTCGCGCCAAACTGCGCCGAAGCCGGTGTTCTCGGGGTGCTGCCAGGCATCATCGGCGTCCTCCAGGCGGTGGAAACCATCAAGCTGGTCACCGGCATCGGAAACCCGCTGATCGGACGCCTCGTACTCTACGATGCCCTCGATGCCTCGTTCCGGGAATTGCGGATCGACAAGGATCCCGGTTGCCCGATGTGCGCCAATCCGTCCCAGGTGGACATGGATGCCATCGATTACTCCGAGATCACTTGCGCCATCCCGTCACTGGCCCACGCCTGACCAGGAGCCAGCAGTCACATGACCGGTGAACCCCACATCATACTTCAGGGCATCACTGGTTCCACTGCCTATGGCCCCTGGCGACCGTGACCAGTGATATCGACCGCATCGGCGTATTCCTGGCCCCGACGCAGTCCATCCTCGGGATCTGGCCCATTGAGGAGTCAGTCGTCCAGACACACCCCGATGTCACGCTTCATGAGGTGGGGAAGTTCGTCCGGCTTGCCCTCAAGGCCAATCCAACCATTCTTGAACTCCTGTGGCTTGATGCCTACGACATCCTCGAACCACCGGCCCGTCTCCTCATTGAGCATCGCGATGCTTTCGTCAGCAAACGCGTTTACAAGTCGTATGGAGGTTACGCCCACGACCAGGCGCTCAAACTCAAGGCGCGAGGCGACACCTTCTCCTCCACCACCCGGAACCGTACATCGAAGCATGCCCGGCATTGCCTCAGGCTCCTCCAGCAAGGAAGCCATCTCCTGCGTACGGGTGAGATCCAGGTACGGGTAGACGATCCTGATGATCTGCTGGCTTTTGGCCAGTTACCAGTGCCGGACATTCTCGAGCGGTTCGACCGTGAGTATGAAGCATTCATGGACCTGCCGTCAGACCTACCAAACGAGCCGGATACCGACCTCGTTAACTCGATCCTGCTGCAAATCCGCGAGCAGTATGGCTGATGTGGTGAGAGTCAGGCTCAACGTCAGTGCTGGCCGGAGTCGTTACTCGATATCGACTTCGGTGATGCTCCCATCGACGATTCGATACCCGCGAACCGTGGGCGATTCCGGGTACTGCAGCGAGCAAATCAGGTAGACCGCCTCGGGCCAGAATGCGAACTCGACGTCGGTCCTGGAAGGGTACGCCTCGGTCTCGGGGTGAGAGTGGTAGACCACGGCAAGGGAATGGCCACGGTTCTCGATTTCCCAGTAAACCCGGAAGAACTCTTCATCGTCGAACAGGTACCTGGTGTTCCCGGGTTCGGTGTTGGTCAGCCAGTGGACCTCGACCAGTTCGCCGTTGCGGCCGGAGACGATGCCGCAACACTCCCTGGGCGTATGATCGCGGGCGTGTTCGACGATCGACGCTCGCAAACGATCGGGCAGGCGCAATCGTTCGACCGTCACCGGACGCGACCACCCGCCATCGCCGGAATGATGCCGATCTCGTCGCCCGCCTTGACGGGCGTTGCCGCCCCTTGGAGGCTGCGCACGTTCTGCCCGTTGACGAAGACGTTGACGAACCGGCGAATCTCACCACTGGATTCGCGAACGCGCTCGCCGATCCCCGGGTACTGGGCGTTGAGGTCGGTCAGCACCTCGCCAACGGTCTCGCCGGAACCGGACACGCGGGATTCGCCCCCGGTGTAGCTTCGAAGCGGCGTGGGAATCAGGATTTGGACGGTGGTCGTGGTCTGTGTCATCGAAAGAAACTCCAGTCGTGTAGTGCGGGAATCACGAATCGTGGCCCCAGAGTCCGGTCGATAGGTATTTGCTGCCGTTGTCAGGGGCGATCGCCACAATCACTGCCGGCGACCCTGTCGCCGTGGCTTCTCGCCCGATCCGCAGAGCGGCGGCTACCGCTGCCCCGGTCGAGGTTCCGACGAACAGGCCCTCGCTCCTGGCCAGGAGGCGGGCGAGATCGAATGCTTCCTCGGTGTCAATCGCTTCCTGCCTGTCCGGCACGCCGGGATCGTAGATCGGGGGCACGATGGCCGTGTCGAGATGTTTCAGGCCCTCGATTCCGTGAAAGGGTTCTGCCGGCTGAACGCCAACCAGGGTGACATCGGAATGGTGCTGCCTGAGGTATCTGCCGGTTCCCATCAGGGTTCCGGTGGTGCCCAGTCCCGCCACGAGATGCGTCACCCTGCCTTCGGTTTGACGCGCGACCTCCGGTCCGGTCGTCCGGTAGTGCGATTCGGGATTGTTGGGATTGCCGTACTGGTCAGCGTAATACCAACGGTCCGGATTGCTACCCACGATCGAGCGAACGAGCCGGATCGCCCCATCCGACCCTTCGTAGGGGTCGCTTTCGATCACCGTGGCGCCGTAGGCGGCAAGGATACGTTTCCGCTCCACCGAAGCGCTCTCCGGCACCACAAGGTGAACGGGGAATCCCAGGGCTGCACCAAGCATGGCGAAGGCGATCCCGGTATTGCCCGACGTCGAATCGATCAGCGGGCGGTCCGGTCCGGTCCAGCCTTGTTCGAGTGCCTGACGAACGATCGCGAGCGCGGGACGATCCTTGACCGAACCACCAGGATTCGTCCACTCTGCCTTCAGCCAGATTTCGACGCCATCGCCAAGTCCGATCTCACGCTCGATCCGGCCCAATCGCAGCAGGGGCGTGTTGCCGATCGCTCGCACCACCGACGACGATGCTAATCGGTGCGGCACTGCCTGATTCGTGCTCGATCCAACTGCCAGGTGCCCCACAACGCAATCCATCTTCCAGCTTCAATGCGGATTCAACACTTACCATTGCACATGCGACTATCCAATGTGAAGTGACGCGTGTCAAGCGGGGCAGACCGTTATCCACGCCTGACAGCGACGACACTCGGGCTACAATTCGGCGCAGTCACGAGCCGTAATCATTTGAAGCGGCCACTGCCGGCTTCACACTCCCACAGGTGATACAGACACGCATGATCGATCTTCATCTTCACATCCTGCCAGGTGTCGATGACGGTCCACCAAACCTTGGCGAGACCATCGCGATGCTGGACTGGATGGCGCGATCCGGTTACACCCGGCTTGTTGCCACCCCACACCTGATGGAGCCGTTGCGACCGGCCTACGCGGATCTTGTGGCCGCGACCTTCAACGAGGTGGCCCCACTCGCCCAGGAGCGAGGCATCGAGTTGCTCCTGGGCTACGAGCACATGGTGGCAAAGGATCTCGCACATCGCCTGCTCGCAGGCGAAGCATCGACGCTGGCCGGTAGCCGGGCGGTGCTGATCGAATTCCCGTTCGTCGGTTGGGACTACAACGCCGACCGCGTGGTGTTCGAGGTGCAGAACCAGGGCCTGCGGCCGATCCTGGCCCATCCCGAACGCTATGTCGAAGTGATCGCAAGGCCGGAACTCGTGCAGGCACTGGCAGAACGTGGTGTCGTCATGCAACTGACGCTGGCGGCCATCGCCGGCACCTACGGTGCTCCCACCCGCGATCTCGCCCGCAGATTGCTGACGTGGACGCTGGGTTCGGGACTTCCGTTCATTCTCGCAACCGATGCTCATTCATCTGGCCGACGACTTACCGACTCCCTCGCGGGCCGGCAGTGGATCGAGCGAAACGTCCCCAACGGAAGACGGGTGCTAATTTGGGCGGGAGAGATCATCCCGAGCGCTCTGGTCGACGACAATCCGCTACCACCGTTCGACGACTGGATGCGAGCCAATCCTGATGAGAATCGGGCACCGCAGTCGGGCCGGAAAGGCGTCTTTCGTAGCCTGAATCCTCTCTCCCGCTCGTAGCCGCTCTGGTCAACACACCAGTAACGTTGTCGTGAGAGACGCAAGCAGC
>CAZSUN010000016.1:47348-51476 GCA_964610045.1 uncultured Sphaerobacteraceae bacterium | reverse complement strand
TGCAAGTTGCCAGACCAATGGGATATGTCGCTCTACGCCACGCGTGGCAAAAGGCGCAGGTGTGGCACCGAGCCCGGATGCTCGCCGGCCGCGAGACGCACCTGACGGACCCCCTGCACCGACATCAGCTCGCGCTCAAGCGCCCGACTCCACTCCACCCGGTGTTTCCTGCTCCGGAGCCGATGCGTTTCAGCCCTCAGGGCCACGTGAATCTCCACCGGATGTACACCGTCATGCCGTTCGAGTACGCCATCGATGGCCTGCATGCAGCCAATCACTTGCCACAAGTCGTTGTCGCCTTCGATCGTGATTTCGATGGCAGGCTGGTCTGGCTCGATCGTTCGAGTTGCCGGCAACTCCTCGTTTGCGGATTCCAGGATCAATTGCCGGGCATCACCTCTTTCGTCGACCTTGCAGGTGAATGCCAATACCGCGTCATCGAGCAGGACGGCCGACATTTGCTCCCAGCTGTCCGGAAATGCAACGACCTCGATCGTGCCGGTCAGGTCCTCGACTTCGAGAACCGCCATGGTCCGGTTGTTCCGTGTTGCAATTCGCCGGATGGAGACGATCATGCCAATCAGTTTGGCCTGGCTACCTGGCGCCCGATCGGCGATATCCGAAACCTGCAGAAATCCGTCGGGAACACCCGTTCCGGTGATGTCGGTCAAGGGGTGTGCGCTCAGGTAGAGACCGAGGGTCTCCTTTTCCCAGGCAAGGATGTCCTTACGATCGGTGGGTTCCGTTTGCGCCAGTCTCGTGGGGGGAGCGGCTGCGGCGACATCCCCGAACCCTGCCCCAAACAGGTCCATTTGCCCGCGCGCCGCCGCCCGCTGGCGTTGCTGGGCCGCTGCGATGAGCGGTTCAATCGAAGCGAGAATCGATGACCGTTCTCCAAAGCAATCGAGTGCCCCGGACTTGACGAGACACTCCATCGCGCGTTTGTTGAGGTCACTCCAGTTCACACCGTCGCAAAACGCCTCGAGTGACGCAAACTGACCATCCGGCTGCTCCTCCCTGGACGCAACCACACTTTCGACCGCCCCCATACCAACATTCTTGACGGCAGCAAGGCCGAATCGGATGGCATTTCGACCATCAACTGCCTCGACCGAGTACTCGGCGCTGCTGAAATTGACACTGGGGGGCAGCAATGGGATACCGGCGCGGCGGCACTCCGCGACGTTGAACACCGTTTTCTCGGTGTTGCCAATTTCCGTGCTCATCAGCGCGGCCATGAACTCGACCGGGAAGTTGGCCTTGAGATAGGCGGTCTGAGCAGTGATGACCCCATAGGCGGCGCTGTGGGACTTCACGAACCCGTATCCGGAAAACCGCTCGATCATGTCGAAGATGTCGCCGGCCAGCGGTTTCTCGATGCCGTTTCCCTTGCATCCATCGATGAACCGGTCGCGATACTCTGCCATGACTGCTGGCAGCTTCTTGCCCATCGCCTTCCGAAGACCGTCCGACTCCGCCATGGAAAATCCGGCGAGGACGTTGGCGATCTTCATCACCTGCTCCTGGTACAGCGGGACTCCCCAGGTCTCGCTCAGGATGGACTCCATCATCGGGTGAAGGTAGACAGTTTCGGCCCGTCCGTGACGCCGGGCGATGAACTCCGGCGCCATTTGCATCGGTCCCGGCCGGATCAAGGCGCTGAGGGCCACGATGTCTTCAAAGGTCGTCGGTGCCACTTCCACCGTGAGCCGGGTCGTCATCCCACCTTCCAACTGGAAAACACCGGCGGTCTCACCCTTGCGAAGTCCCTCCATCGCCACGGGGTCATCGAGCGGGATCTGCTCAAGGGATATGTCGTTTCCTGCGGCGTTGACCAGATCGATCGCTTTCCGGATGACGGTCAGCGTTTTCAAGCCCAGGAAGTCCATTTTCAACAGCCCGAGTCCCTCAAGCTGGGTCATGGGGTACTGGGTCGTGACTTCACCTTCGCTCTTGCCACCAGCCCGCTGCAACGGCACGTGTTCCACCAGCGGATCCCGCGAGATCACCACCCCGGCCGCATGGGTCGACGAGTGCCGAGCCAGCCCTTCGACTTTTCTTGCGTTGTCGACCAGTTCACGGAGCGGCTGCTCCTGGTCGAGAAGCTTGCCGAGCTCCGGAACGGTTTCCAGCGCGAGGTCGATCGTCATCTTCGGATCGGTCGGGATAAGTCTCGCGACACGATCCGTGTCGGCAAAGCTCATGCCCATCGCGCGCCCAACATCCCGCACGGCCGCTTTTGCCTTGAGCGTCCCGAATGTGACGATCTGCGCCACGCGGTCATCGCCGTACTTCCGCACCACGTACTCGATGACTTCGTGGCGACGATCATCGGCAAAGTCGATATCGATGTCGGGCATCGAGATGCGTGAAGGATTCAGGAACCGCTCGAAGATGAGGTCGTGTTCCAGTGGATCGAGGCCGGTGATGTCCAGGCTATAGGCCACGATGCTGCCAGCCGACGAACCACGTCCCGGCCCAACCAGAATGCCGTTGGTTTTTGCGAACCGGATGAAATCCCAGACGACCAGGAAGTAGTTTGCAAATCCCATCGAGACGATGACGCCCAGTTCGTATTCGAGGCGTTCACGTACCTGACCCTCGACTGCGCCGTACCGGGCGCGGGCGCCTTCCTCGCACAGTTGCCGCAGGTATGACTCCGGATTGTGCCCGTCAGGAACTTCGAACTCGGGAAGCTGGTACCCCTTGAAACCCAGGTCGACATTACACATTTCGGCAATACGGATGGTGTTGGAAAGCGATTCCGGCACATCGCCGAAGAGCTTCTCCATCTGGGCCGGACTCTTCATGAAGAGCTGATTGGTATCCGACTTCAGGCGCTTGGTGTCGTGCACGGTGGTGTTGGTCTGGACACAGATGAGGATGTCCTGCGCCGGGGCGTCGTGCTCGTCACAGTAGTGCACGTCATTGGTGGCGACCAGCGGCAAGCCGAGCGACTTCGCCAGCGGGATCAGGTCCCGGTTGACCTGGATCTGTTCCTTGAGACCGTGATCCTGGATCTCTATGTAGAAGCGTTCCGGTCCGAAAATCTCGGCCAGTTCTCCAGCGTACTTTCGCGCCAGGTCCGGGTTGCCATGCAGGAAGTTGTTGGCGACCGGACCGCCGAGGCAGGCCGAGGTGGCGATGATGCCCTCGCCATACTGCTGCAGCAGCTCCATATCAATGCGAGGGCGATAGTAGAACCCTTCGAGGCTGGCTGTGCTCGCCAGCCGGAGCAGGTTGCGATAGCCAATGTCGTTCTCAGCCAGCAGCAGTAAATGGTATGACTTTCGCTCGCGCTTCGCGATCGGACCCTCGGCGAGATAGGCCTCCATCCCAACGATCGGGTGTAACCCAGCCTTGGTTCCAGCCTGATACCAGTCCATCGCCGCATACATCACTCCATGGTCGGTCACCGCCATATGGTGAATACCGAGCTCATTGGCGCGAGCGATGTACTGTTCGATCCTGCCCATTCCGTCAAGCAACGAGAATTCGGTATGCAGATGCAGGTGGGCAAATTCCGTCACGTCTGGAACTCCGTCTGACCGTGCGCGGGGTTGAATGGAAGGCGACCGCCCGCTACCAGCAGTCGGCAACGGGCGGTCCGGAAGGATGGCGGGGGACATCCAGGCAGTTGGGCGCCAGCTCGATCGGCGGTGACCTCATACTTCCCGATCATACCAATCCTGATCAGGCAGCGACCACCGTCTCGGCGGCATCCCCACTCTCGCGGAGTACGTGGCGGGCCTGTTCGGCCAGGAGCCGCAGTACCTGTCGCATCGAATCACGGTAGGCCTCAGGCACCGAGGTATTTTGCAGGAGGGCGAGGACTTCGGTGATCTCCGGCTCGCCGGAAAGAAGGCTGGCGACTTCGCCAGGCAGGAAGCCGGCAGATGCCAGCAACTCGTCGCGATTCACCTGTTCGAGTTCAAGCGCTTTCGCCAGTTGCTCGACGGCATCGCGGGTTGGCATGCGAGCGCCGCTTTCGAGGCGGCTCACATACGAGTGATCAAAGCCTGCCCGCTCGGCAAGCTTGCTCTGGGAGACGCGCCGTCCTTCTCGAAGCCGCTTGAGGGCCACGCCAAAACCTCGATCAGTCCGCTCCAACATCCGTTCCCCACTTCC
>CAZSUN010000016.1:46047-47248 GCA_964610045.1 uncultured Sphaerobacteraceae bacterium | reverse complement strand
CCTATACTTTGCCTTGCGAGCGCGCTTCTGACGCGTTCTCGGCCAATGTACGAAGCGCCTCCCGAGCCGGATACTTACCAGGAAGTGACAGTCCGTGAATTCCTCGTCCCCCATCGAGACCCGTGTCCTGAAAGGGGCTGCCCTTGCCCACAGGCTCCGAGCCGAAATCGAGGCCGCCAAGGTGTTGCTTCGAGATCGCGGCGCTCCACCGGCAAAACTCGCCAGCCTGCTCGTTGGTGACAATGCGGCAGCCCTCGCCTACCGTTCGTCAATCGACCGAACATTTCGAAAGGTGGGAGTCGAACATCTGCATGTGGAGTTGCCGTCAACAACAACTGAAATCGAATTGACGAACACCCTGACTTCCCTGAACCTGGCGCCGGAGATTACCGGGATCCTGGTCCTGATGCCGCTGCCGGATCACCTCGACTCCCATCTCATCCTCGAACATCTCTCGCCGCTCAAGGATGTCGACGGCATCACACCAACGAATGCGGGGCGCCTGCACCTGGGTCTCCCCTCGCTCCGCCCATCCACCCCGGCCGGTGGACTCGAACTGCTGGACTTCCACCGTATCGACCTCATTGGAGCGAAGGCTGTGGTGATCGGTCGCAGCAATGTTGTCGGCCGTCCGCTCGCCACCTTGCTGACCCAGCGAAACGCCACCGTCACCTTGTGCCACCGGCAGACGGTGGACCTTGCCGCTGAAGTGCGGCGGGCGGATCTTGTCTGCATCGCCGCTGGCTCCCCTGGCCTGGTGACGGCCGACATGGTTTCACCTGGTGCGATCGTGCTCGACTTCGGTGTGAACGTCGTGGAAGGCAACAGGATCGTTGGAGACGCCGACTTCGACAGCCTGCTGGGAGTGGCTGCAGCGATCACGCCGGTACCCGGTGGAACCGGGCCAGTGACCGCTCTCGTGCTTGCCCGCAACACGTTGGCGGCCGGCTTCGCCTCCCTTCGTGGCAACCTCGACGATGTTCTGCTCGAGCTGCCGGAGGCTCTCGTAGACTCCATCGAATCCGGGAAGACGCAAACGAGCCTTGAGCGATAGATGCCTGACATCCGGACGTAACTGATGTGCGACGATGGGACGGAGGTGAAGCGACGCGCGGCAGGTACCACGCATGTATCGGTTCGCCGTCGTCCCGGACGCGCTCACCACCTATCGTCACCCAGTGCTCGCCCTGGTCGGGGATCG
>CAZSUN010000016.1:0-45947 GCA_964610045.1 uncultured Sphaerobacteraceae bacterium | reverse complement strand
ATCGGCCAGGCGGGACAGCGGGGACTGCTGTACCTCAGGCGCTTCTGCAGCCGCGCGCCCGCCGAGATCCGGACCGCAATTGCCATGGTTGGGGCGGCGGTCACAGCGATTGTCGATCGCGGTTTCGACGATCATGCAGAATGGGAAGCGATTTGGGCGGAAGGCAAGTACCTGATCAGCCGCCTGCGGGAGAAGACCAGGTCCGCGTTCGTCCATGTAGGCGGGGATCCGCGACGACCTGGTCTGGCTCGGGGTCTGTCGCGCCGACCAGGCCGCCGGTGGTCAGCGCATGCTGACCATCACCCACGGGGACGCCACCCGCCGCCACCTGTCCAGCGTGCTCGATCTGGCGATCCACCCCCGCACGAGGTCGTCGACCTGTGCCCAGTGCTGGTCGATCGAGCAGACCTTCCGCCTGGTCTAGCAGGAACTCGGGCTCCACCTTCTCTGGCCGGCGCAGTGGGCGTTGATCCTGACCCAGATCCCTTCCGTGCTGATCATTGCCCAGGTCACCTAGGGGCTGTGTGCCCAGATCGCCGAACAGGCGGGCATCCCGGTCGCCCAGGTCTCGCGTCGACTGATCCTGCGCGACCTGCCGTCTCTGGTCCAGCAGGCGAACGGGGACTTGATCGGTTATGGGGCAGCGTTGCTGGTGGTCAAGGGCGGCTATCTGCGGCCGGCCCGGAGCGTGCGGGACCAGCTGCCGGTGACCCCACGCCCACCGGGCCTGGTCCTGTGGCGGCACCCACGGTATGCGCGCCGCTCCGAACTGGTCCATCCCCCGCTGCCCCACTCCTTCGAGTGATTCCTTATGTTCTGTTGGAGCACATGCCACACAGGGTGGCCTCTACAAGGAAACATCCATATTCACTCGGACTCGTTATCATACGGAATCCGTTCCACTCCGCAGAGACACCCGCAATCCGGTTCGGATCGCGGGTGTTTACTTCATGCCATGTCTGCTTGATGGACTATCCGTAGGTGGGGTGTTGTGGCCAACCCGTTGGTGAATCCTCCCAATCTTCCTGCCGGCCGTAGACGGTCAGATCGAGGAACCCGTAAGACGTCAGGACCGGCTCGACGCCTCGCCCGGTCGTGAAATATGCGTGATAGACGGTGTCGCCATCGCGGATGAAGGTGCTCAACCCCGGCGATTCACCACCATCGGCAGCGGTCACGCCGAAATCCTGGTTGAATGTGGAGCGACCAGACGAAACCCAGGGGAAATCCCATCCCATCCGCTCGCGATAGTTCAGCAATTTTTCCAGTGGTGCTCTGGAAACCAGGACGAAACTGACATCGTTCCGGTGGAGCTCCGCGAGCGTGCCGATATCGTTGACCGAGCCCGTGCATCCCGGGCAGCCGTCGACCCAGTCCGGGTGGAACATGAAATGCTGGACGATCAACTGCTTCCGGCCCTCGAACAGGTCGAGCAACGTCAACTCTCCGTCGGAACCGTCGAAGCGGTAGTCCTCATGGATCTCGACGATCGGCAGCCGCCGCCGCGCCGCGCTCAGAACATCCTTCGCCCGGGTATGCTCCTTTTCCCTGACCAGCAACTCGTCGCGGGCCTTCTGCCACGCTGTCCGGCTCACGACCGGTGGTAACGCCGTCGCGATCACACCCGTTGCCACTGATGACTCCATTCATGTCGTCGAGCGCCATTGACCGCTCGCATCGAATCTGGCTCCATCGTGCATGCGGACGAACGCGGATGCTTCTTCCAGGTTGCGGTTTGCGCGGATCGGCGTCAGTCCTTGACCTTCAGGATGACCTCTTCCACCACACGCTCGGCGATGCCTGGTCCATGCGGAGGCGGAATCACGAGGACGAAATGCGTGGCTCCCGCATCCTGGATGCGCTTGAGGTCGTCGACGGCCGAACCAAGATCATCCTGCTTCAACCAGTATTGCAACGAGAGGGTGATCGCGGCGGGATCGCGCCCCACATCGGCGCAGTGCTGGTGGAGGATTCCCACCTTGCGGGTGAAGTCATCCAGATTGCCGGTGTGGTTCCAGATGTCGGCGTACTTCGCCACGGTCCGGAGTGTCTTGCGCTCGCCACCACCACCGATCACGAATGGCGGATACGGCTTTTGCACCGGTTTTGGCTCGTTCCGGGCATCCTTCAACTGGTAGTACTTCCCATCGAAGGTGACGAGGTGCTCGGTGAAGAGACGTTTCCAGATTTCGCACGCCTCGTCGAACCGGGCCAGGCGTTCACCTGGCGCGTAGAGCGGGATCCCCATGCTCTCGTGCTCGTACACATTCCAACCGGCGCCAACGCCGAAGTCGAGGCGGCCGTTCGAGATCACATCAACCGTCGATGCGATCTTCGCCAGCACGGCCGGGTGGCGATAGGTGTTTCCAGTCACCATCAGCCCGAGCCGTAGCCGGTTCGTGGTCATGGCCAGTGCCGACAACGCGGTCCAGCCTTCCAGGCAGGGTCCGTCGATGTCGCCATGGATCGGCGAGAAATGGTCGAACAACCAGGCGTGATCGATCGCCTCGATCTGGTCGGCCTCTTGCCACACCTGGACGATGCCATCCCAGGTGGTGTTCTGTGGCGAGGTCTTGATGCCAAACGTAGACATGGAACACTCCTACACGAGTCCGGATCGATCGAGATACGGATTGATGAACTTTCCGCCGGGATCCAACCGGCGACGCAACTCCCGGAACTCCCCAAACATCGGATAGCGCGCTTCCAGGTGGTCTGCATCGAAACTGAACGCCTTCCCCCAGTGTGGACGTGGCTCAAACGGTGCCAAGGTTGCTTCCAGGTGCGGCAACAGGGCGTTGACCTTCGCCTGATCCAGATACCAGGAGAAGTGAAACGCAACGGTATCGCGGCCACTGGCGGTACTGAGCCAGAGTTGGTCGGCCGCAATGGTCCGGATTTCCGAAACCATCAGCGACTCCCGCATGACCGGCTCGAATGCTCGGAGCGCCTGGATCGCATCGCTCGCCCGCGCGATGTCGATCATGTATTCGGTCTGGATCTCAGCCCCGGATGCCGGCACCTGATCGAGCCGGAAATGCGGTAGCCGATGACACCATGGTCCAGGTTCGAGCAACTGGGGCGTACAGGCTTCTCCAGGCAGGTCATCGACAGGATGCCGGTTCGTCCTGGATGGGGTAGCCGCCCAGGCGCCTGGCGGCGGTACCTCCCAGCCATCGGTGACCAGATGTTTCCGCCACAGGACTCCCGCGTTCACCTCCTCGAACTTCGTGAAGACGCTGACGCTGTAGGCGCTGCGAAAAACCTCGTTGAAATCCCCGGTAAGTGCCTCCCACGGCAGTGCTTCCAGCACTTCCTGGCATACCTGGAACGCAGGCTGGATGTCGAAGGTCAGACGGGTGGCAATGCCAAGCGCGCCAAGATGCACCACCATGCCATCGAAATCCGGTTCGCCGCGCTCGGTCCGGATAACGTCGCCTTCGGCGGTGATGAACTCGATGGCCCGCACCGCAGTCGACAGGTTGCCATTGGCGGTTCCGGAACCGTGCGTCGCGGTGGCCGTCGCCCCGCCGATGGAGATGTGGGGCAATGACCCCATGTTGTGCAGCGCGAAACCGACCTGGTTGAGCGCCTCGGCGAACACCCCATACCGGATACCGGCTCCTGCGCTGGCAGTCATGGTTTCGCGGTCGATCTCGATGGCGGGGTCGATCCCGGCCAGCGATACCAACTCGGCCGAATCGGCAAGGTCGTTGAACGTGTGCCTGGTGCCGAGCCCCCGGATTTGAGCGGAATCCGCCACGATCCGGCGCGCCTCGTCAATCGTCGTGGGTTGGTGGATGATGTTGGCACGGTAAGTATGGTTGCCCGCCCAATTTTGCTCACCCTGCATATCCGTCCCGCCTGCCTAAGCGCCAATCGTCGCGGCTATCTTCGCACGAAGCCGAGGCAGGAAGTAGGGCCAACCTTCCCGGTTCTCCGTCCGATCGGTCACTGCTTCCTGGTCGGCAGTCGACTCATCGCGATACGGACCGTGTCACAGCGTCAGGATCGCACCGTGGACCATGCCTTGGATGCGGACCGTCACCGGCTATCACGCCTGGTTCGGTTCGTAATCCCACGACCAACTGTACTTGAGGGTATCGGCGGTTCGATGATGGCTTCCGATCCCCACCACTGGTTGAGCAACCTGGCATCGACGACCCAGGCGAGCTGGTCGTGAGGCGAAACGTGCCGTATCCGGGTGGTGAGGACAAGCCATTCGGGTTCGTCCATCGCGACTCGATCCGCTCCTCGGCCGTCTCCACGCGTTCCCTTCCCGATTTCCTTGCCCAGGGTATTGCGAAGGCTGGCTGGGCCACTAGGATAGTGACAAGCACGCCTCGCCTCTCCGCCTGGACTTCCCTGAGGACACCTCCACACATGACACTCGACACTGCACCTCGCGAGGAGGCTGACGAACCTCCGCCGCTGGCCAGCGCCGAACCAATCGCGGTCGTGGCGCCACGCACTCCCTTGCGCGCGCGCCGGTGGGTACCGAGGACCGCCCCGGTTGTGGGCCATCCGGGTGATCTGTCCACCCACGCCTGGCGTTTTCGCGCCCGGGATATCCAACTCCCGCACGCGCTCCAGCACGAACCATTCCGGCGTTACTGGTCCGGCCAGATGGTTGCCCTCTTTGGTCTCTGGAACCAGAACACCGCAGCCCAACTCGTGATCCTGTCACTCACGTCGTCGGCATTCCTGATCGGGCTCCTGAACATCGTGTCCGCGATCCCGTTGCTGTTGCTGACACTCGTGGGTGGAGTCGTTGCCGACCGGTTCGAGCGGCGCAAAATCCTGATGACCACGCAGTTGATGCTCGCCGGGCTCTCGGTCGCCTGGGCATTCCTGATCCTGACGGACGCGATCGAATACTGGCACGTGGTCATCCTGGCAGTGCTCGGCGGCACTATCGCCTCGTTCGACCTCCCGGCCAGCCAATCGTTCTTCGCCCAGATCGTGCGTCGCGAGGATCTCCCGGAAGCGATCGCGATCACCTCGGCCTCGGTGAATGCCACGCGGACGATTGGTCCCGCGATCGCCGGCGTCATCATCGGCATCGTTGGCACGGGCATCGCCTTCCTCTCCCACTCCCTGTCGCTGGTGGTGTTCGTCCTGGTTATCGCTTCGCTGCGCACCCTCGTTCCGGCGCACCAACGGAGCGCCGCTCATCGCGGTGGTGGCATCGAGGCGCTCAAGGTCGGGATTCGCCATATACGGCAACGGGATGACCTGACCGGACTGGTCTGCACGACCGCCATCTTCTCGTTCTTCGCGGTCCCCACGCTCCTCGTCCTGCTGCCGCTCTACATGACGCGGACCCTTGGCGGTGGAGACGGTTGGGTTCCGGCCACCACGTCCGTGTACGGGCTGGGATCGCTCTTCGCCGCCCTCACGATGTTCAGGGCCAGCAAGCGGGAAGCGGCGGCCGGGAAACGGCTCCGCTTTGCCGCCTTCGGGATAGCGGGCTCGCTTGCCTGGCTCGCCTTTGCACCCTCGCCGTGGATCGCTATTCCGGGAGTGCTGCTCGCCGGGTTTTCGTTCGAGATGGGCCTCGTCCAGATCGGAACCCGCATGCAGCAACTAGCCCCGGACGACATTCGCGGCCGCGTCCTGAGCGTGAATGGCCTGGCATTCAACGGCATGATGCCGTTCTCGACGCTGACGATTTCGGCGGTGTCATCCCTGATCGGACTCAATGTCGTGATGCTTATCTGCGGTGGCGGCCTGGCCGCCGGATCGATGTGGCTCTGGCGACGTTACACCTGGCAGGCATTCGTGACGCCATCTGCCTGACATGGGGTTGAGGTGGCGTTGAATGTTGATGGAAATGGCAACAGTTCGCCGCAGCGTGGTCACACTCCAGTACGTTTTCTTGAGGACCACACTGGTGATACGCTTACCTATGTAGCAGTCCGAACGAACATACGCAACCGGTCGCGGCTCACCTCCACGCTCGTGCCGCAGCCTATCTCCACAACACGCCTCCCACCTGGTGTCGCCATTACAGCCAGCACCGCTTCAATCCGTTCCTGCGAGATTTCCAGATCCACTGGTCCACCCAGCGCGATCCACCGCCGCAACACACGCGTCTGCAATGCCCCGGGCACCACGCTCAGCTTCGCGCGATCGAGGCCGACGCCGTCGTCCACCACCGCCAGCGCCTGCTCTGCCTGCGCATCAAGCTCATCACCGTCTATGGCCGCCAACGCTGCGAACCGCGCCAGGCAGGCAGTGGCTCCCGGCGAGATTTCCTCCAGCAACGGCAACGCGGTATGCCGGATCGCGTTTCGGCGGAAGGATTCATCGGTATTCGAATCGTCCACGGCGATCGGCAACCCCGTTCCCGCGGCATGGGCATGGAGATCGTCCTTCGATACCGCAAGCAGTGGGCGCCAAACGCGCATTGCGGTGGAAAGGCCATCGTTGGCGTCCTTCCACCACGGTACCGTTACATCCGCCACAGCGCGCATTCCAGAAACACCATGCAATCCAGCACCCCGGAGCAGGTGCAGCAAGACTGTCTCCGCCTGATCGTGTTGATGATGCGCCAGGACAACAACACCAGCATCTCGTTCCAGACAGCACGACGCGAAGCAGAGATAGCGCTCGCGACGCATGGCCTCTTCCCGTCCAACCCCGGAATGCCTGGAGATCGAGTCAGGTCGCAGCCGTTTCACCACCAAATCAACACCCAGAGATCGGCAAACTTCCCTGGCCACCTCGGCGTCGGCGCCTGCCTGTGAACGGACGCCGTGGTCGACATGCACTGCCACAACCCGAAATCCGGCCGACGGCGCCAACTCCACGAGCAGGCTCAGGAGAGCCAGCGAATCTGCCCCACCGGAGTAGCCAACCAATACACAGTCGGGAGCAGGCGACAGCGCCATGAATTGCTGCCTGAGTTGCTGCAACAGTCCATGCTCGAGACCGGTCCGGGATAAAGGCGTGCCCGTCACATTGCACTCCATCCGGGAATCCCACAAACACAAGAGCCCTCGCGAGTGCGAAGGCTCCTTCTTCGAAATCTGGTGCCGACGGGTGGATTCGAACCACCGACCGAAGGCTTATGAGTCCTTTGCTCTGCCCCTGAGCTACGTCGGCCCTGACACCGCGCAGAATGCTACCAAACCCCCTCCATCGCCGTCAAACGACCGTAAACCCTGCCGACAACCAAAACTGGCCCGTCCGAAACACTCCAAAACGACCTTGACATCCAATACTGTCAACTTTATAGTGGCTTCCAAGTGAATAATGACTTCGACCTCATCCAGAGGAGCAGAGGGACCGGCCCGATGAAGCTCCAGCAACCCCCCGCCATCGCCCTGGTGGGAAGGTGCTAAATCCGGCAGTAACCACTGGAAGATGGGGAAACCGTCGCAGCGTGTGCTGCCCGCTACCCCCATCTGAAAGATGAGGGGTTTTTAGGTGATCGTACAGGTAGCCAACACGCAGCAATCGCACCGGCAACGGAACGCCAATCCAATGGCCGCCTGCTGTTGTCCTTGCGCCTGTACGAGGATCGATGGAGTGGCGATGGCCTCCACGGCCTGAGCTCCATCGATCAGGGCTTCTGCTCCCATCCCACCAATCCAACATTCCCGCAGTTCGACTGATGCACCACGAGGTGGCACCAGCCGAATGTTGGATCGGCGCCTCCAGACAACGTTGTCTCCGCAGGCCTATCCACCCGGCCCGGACTGATCCCAATCAAGTCTTTGATCAGTCCCGCACCCGCGTATCCCCTGGAGGGTTTCATGGGGAGATATGTCCTCCACCGGCTCGCTCTTGCGGTCCCAACCCTGCTGCTGCTGACCTTCGCCGCGTTCCTGCTTACCAGCGCTGCCAAAGGTGATCCAGCCATGAATGCGCTACGGGCTGGCGGGCAGGATCCGACACCCGCTCTCCTGGAGGAATACCGGGAGCAACTCGGGCTCAACGACCCATTACCCATGCGGTATGCCGCCTGGCTTGGCCACGCCTTGCAAGGTAACTTTGGCAAATCAATGCTCGATCAGAGGGATGTCAGTGAAATCCTGGGCGAACGCCTGGGTCCCACGCTTCGGCTCGGGGTCGCGGCATTCGCCTTCACCACCATGCTCGGCGTCGGATTGGGCATCGTGTTCGGACTTCTGGCGAATACCTGGATCGATCACACCGGCCGGTTCTTCGCTTTGCTGCTGGCATCGATTCCGTCCTTCTGGCTCGCACTCCTCCTGATCCTGTTCGTCTCGGAGAAATGGGGATTGTTGCCGGTTGCGGGATACGGCGGGATTCGCTACATGATCCTCCCGATCCTTGCGCTTTCCCTGGGCCCGGCCGCGAGTCTCATGCGATTTACCCGGTCGCACATCATCGAGGTATGGCGCACGGACTACATCCGGACCGCACGGGCCAAAGGATTACGCACATTGCCCCTGGTCGCTCGCCACGCGATCCCGAACACCATGCTGCCGATCATGACCTTGCTCGGTCTCCGCTTCGGTCAAATCCTGGCCGGCGCGATCGTGATCGAGGCGATCTTCGCGTGGCCGGGAATGGGCAGCGCCCTCATCAACGCGATTTCCGGGCGCGACCTGCCGGTGATCAGCGCCTACGTCCTGATAACGGGGGTGTTGTTCATCCTCGTCAACCTGCTCACCGACATCAGCTATGCCTGGCTTGACCCGCGAATCCGTCTCAACGCCTCCGGAGGCCGATCCTGATGAGCAGCGTGTCGAACATCGCCGGAGCATACGTCGCTCCCCGCGAGACAACCCGATCGCGGATACAGATCGCGTCTCCGTTCCGCTGGATCAAACGGCAGCCGTTGGCATTGCTGATTCCGTCGACCGTGTTGTTGATGATCGTGCTGGCAACCCTCTTTGCCGGGGTCCTCTCGCCATACAATCCAAATACCCTGAGCATGCAGGAAATGCTGGCGAGTCCGTCTGCTGCCCATCCGCTCGGTACCGACCAACTGGGCCGTGACGTCCTCAGCCGGGTGCTTCATGGCGGCAAGGTCACGATCGTCATGTCGTTGATCGGGACGGTCGCCATCGTTGGAATCGGCTTGCTGGTCGGAGTGACGAGCGGATACATCGGCGGCCGCTACGATCTGTTCGTCTCGATGGTCCTGACCATGCTGCTGTCGGTTCCGAGCCTCCTGCTCACGCTTGCGATCCTGGGTGTGCTGGGAGCGGGTAACCGGACACTGCTGATTGCCCTGATCGGCGCTGGTTGGGTCGGACATGCACGCATCTTCCGCTCATCGGTCCTCTCGCTGCGTGAAACGGTCTACGTCGAGGCTGCCCACGCGCTGGGCGCGAGCCGGGCACGCATCCTCGTTCGCCATGTCCTGCCCAACCTGATCACGACGATCATCGTGCTTGCCACGCTCGACATGGGCGCCTTGATCCTGACCGTCACCAGCCTCAGCTTCCTCGGTCTCGGTGTACAACCGCCCAATGCCGACTGGGGAACGATGCTCAACGAAGCCCGTACCTACTTCGGGCAGTATCCACTCCTGGCCATCGCCCCCGGCGTCTGCATCACCCTCGTTGCGCTCCTCTGCAACCTGGTTGGCGATGCCATTCGCGACGCCGTCGACATCGACTAGCCGACAACAGCAAGGAAGGAGTACCCAATGTCTGACTGTTGCTGTTGTCTCACCTAGTCAACCGCTTCACAACAGGATTCGCAGGTTTCCAGGAGACAACCCATGGCTTCCACTTCCCGTCGATTCGCCGGGCAATTGCCTGTCACACCCTTCAAACGACCGATCGCGGTCGTCCTGCTCGTACTCGGCATGCTGATCGCTGGTCCCCTGGCAGGTCTCGCCCAGGAAGCAACGCCGCCTGGCATCGTCCTGGCGGATGGCGAGCATCTTCGCGAAGACCAGACATTACGGGTTGGAGTCAACCGGAACCTCGTCGGTGGTCCCGAGGACTACTGGTACGCCCATGCCAGCCTGCAGGTCTACGAGCCCCTGATCAAGTACGACAACAACTTCAACCTGTTGCCGGGGCTTGCCAGCAGCTGGACTCTCAGTCCGGACGGCCTGACCTGGGAGTTCAAGCTCCGGGACGATGTGCACTTCTCCAATGGAGAGCCATTCACCTCCGCCACCGTTTTGTTCAATGTCGAGCGGTCGAAGGCGAAGAGCGGCCAACCGTCGCAGTTCCTCGGCGGCATCTTTTTCGAAGAGATCTACGGTGATCCAACTGTCACCGCGATCGACGACTACACCGTCCAGTTCAGCTACAAGGAACCGCGACCTCTCCTGCCCTATGCCATCGCCAATCACTACAGCGTCCAGTGGTGGGAGGGCCAGTTCGACGAGAACTACAACTTCACCGGGCTTCCGATTGGCAGCGGACCGTTCGTCCTCGTGGACTGGGAGCGCGATCAATTCGCCACCCTGGCGCGCAACGAGAACTACTGGGGCCAGAAGCCGACGCTGACCGGGATCGAAGTCCGGATCTACCCGAACGAAAACTCGCGTCTCTCCGCGCTCAAGGCTGGCGAAGTTGACGCTTTGGCGGAGCTAGGCGCTGTCCTTCCAGCCCAGGCCGGAGAGCTTGAAGGCGACGACGATTATGTCGTTGCATCGTTCCCGACCGCCTGCAACACGTTCCTGATCTTCAATGGCACTGCGGCGCCGTTCAACGATGTCCGCATTCGCCAGGCGGTCAATCTGGCCATCGACCGCGACGCCTTCGTCAACGATCTGCTCTACGGATACGGCATCCCGGCACGCGGCATCATCCTGCAAGCCAACGAGCAATGGTTCAACGACAATCCTGACCAGCAGGTGCGTTGGAACATCGATGAAGCGACGCAGTTGCTCAGCGAAGCGACAGGCGGACAGCGAGTCAAGGTTGACCTGCTCTTCCACCCGCCGGGACAGAACCTGCACGGCTGGCCGTACCCATTGATGGCGACGTACCTGCAGGCGATCCTCCAGCCCGTTGGCTTCGACATCAATCTCGTGCAGCAGGAGGCCGCGGTCGTGACCGAAACCCTGGCGAGCGGCAACTGGCAACTCTCGATCTACAACAACTGCTGGGCCAGTGGAGAGCCGAACTACCAGATTGGGCGTATGCTCCGTTCGGATTCGGCGCTTCAACTCACCAACCACGGTGGGTACAACAACCCGGAAGTCGACGCGCTGCTCGATGAAGCGCTGGTCGAACTCGATCCGGCGCGCCAGATCGATCTCTACAAGCAGGCTCAGGCCATCGGTCTCGAAGAGGCGGCCGTAGCTCCCCTGTTCGACCAGGAGACAATCATCGCCTACCGGCCGTTCGTACGCGGGCTCACCCAGCGGATCGCCTACGCCCCGACGTTCGAGACGGTCTACCTCGTGGAGTCGGATTGATGCAGATCCTCGATCCTCCCAACACCACGGAATTGGAACCCGGGCGTGGCCTGCCGCCGTATGTGCTCACCGAGAGGCAGGCGAAGTTCGTCAACCTCGGGGAGGGACTGGGCAGCATCGCCGGCGACCAGGCTACCCGCCACGATACCGACAACACCTTCCCGTTCGATACGTTCGCTGCACTCCGGCAGGCTGGGTTCCTCCGCCTGACCCTGCCGGAGAACGCCGGAGGGGCGAACGCCTCGCCCCTCGACGCGATGCTCGCCGTTGAACGGCTGGCCAAGGGCAACGGTTCCGTTGCCCTTGGCATCTCAATGCACCTGATCTGCGTGGCCGGCTTCGCGGCTCAGGAGTCCCGTACGCCAGCCGTTGAGTGCCTCCTGCGGGATGTCCAGCACGATGGGGCGCTGGTGAATGGACTTGCCAGCGAGCCCGACCTCGGGAGTCCGAGCCGGGGTGGCGGGTTCCGCACGACCGCCACCAAGATTGCCGGTGGATGGGAGATCTCCGGCCGCAAGACCTGGAGCACGCTCTCTCCGGCCCTGACCTATGGAAATGTCATGCTCACCGTCCGGGAAGAGGACGGATCGGAAACCCGTGGCGCGTTCCTGGTGCCGATGAATAGCGACGGCGTCCGAATCGAGGACACCTGGGACAATCTCGGCATGCGCGCAACCGGAAGTCACGATGTCGTGTTCGACCAGGTGCGCGTGCCCGATTCTGCTCGGCTGCCCGCACCCTCCGCACCGCCGGGTGTGAACACAAATGGCTGGGGTCTCCTGACCAGTGCGGTCTATCTTGGGATCGCCCAGGCGGCCAGGGACTTCACCGTCGAGTTCGCCCGGAACAGGGTGCCATCGGGACTGGGCAAGCCAATCGCCGAACTGGAGAATGTGCAGCACAAGGTTGCGCGCATCGAGGTCCTGTTACTGCAGGCCCGAACCGTGCTCTACAGCACGATCGAAGCCTGGGAGCGGTATCCGGATCGGCGCGGGGAGATCGCCTGGCAATTCGCAGCCGCGAAACACCTGGTCACGAATCACGCGATCGAGGTCACGGACATCGCCCTCCGGATCGTCGGTTCGGTGGGACTGCAACGGCAACACCCGCTTGAACGCTATTTCAGGGACGTTCGCGCTGGTCTCGGAAACCCACCGATGGATGATGTCGCCCTCACCCTCATCGGAAAGCACGCACTCGGAGTCAAGTAACCCAGACAGGGAGCAATTTCTCATGCCAACAACGACCGTCCCGGATGTCCTGAACGCGATCCTAGGTGTCGCTGAGAGCGACCCGATCGTTGCGCTCAGGCAGCGAAAGCCTGACCTCGTCACCGAGCTCCAGGACTACTACCTCGCATTGTTCGAACCAACGCCTGCCTCAGCCGCGGCACTTCCCCTCGGTACGCGCACACTCGTCGCAGTGCGTGTCGCGTCCCACACCGGCAGCGAGGCGGTTGTGGACTGGTACGGCACCCTTGGCCGGGCGTCGGGGATTTCCGAAGCGGAGATCGCCCGGTCGGCCGATATAGCGACGCCCTATGAAGGAGACGATGCGGTTTCCGCGGCGCTGCGGCACACGGACCTCCTGACCCTCCGGCCAGCCGACGCCACCGCGGCTGATCTCCAGGCTCTGAAGGACGCGGGACTCACACCTGCAGGCGTTGTCTCACTCTCGCAGACAATAGCGTTCGTGAACTACCAGCTTCGCCTGGCAGCGGCACTGCGCGCGTTGGGAGGCTCCCGATGAGCGACGCACGACCAACGGAATTCACGCTGGATCTCCTGACCTGGACGCCCTGGCTCGATCGCGCCACCGACACGGACCTCGACCCAGAGCTGCGGACTCGTGTCCAGGCCGCCGTGGGAACGTCCCCCAATTCGGACTACATAAACGTGCTGGCCAACGATCTGGAGGCTCTCCAGACGCGCGCGCTCGTCCATCGCCACGTCTTCACACCCGACGCGCCGGAAAACACGGCCCGTCGGGAACTGGGAGCCACCACTACCTCGCGGATCAACGGCTGCATCTTCTGCGCGTCGGTCCACGCCCGCATGTGGGCGCAGGCGTCTGGCGACCGGGAGTTGGCGAAAACCTTCCTGAGGGATGGGATCGAGGCAGAATTGCCGCCGGTGGAGCGGGCGGTCGTCGATGCCGCTGCCCGCTTGACGACCGATCCGGAGTCGCTCGCTCCGGAGCATCTTGAACCGTTGCGCTCGCTCGGGCTCGATGATCTGCAGATCCTGGATGCCCTGAACTACGCGGCGTTTTTCGCCAACGCCAACCGGCTCATGCTGACACTCGGCGAGCCGGTGTTCGCTCGTCCTCCCAAAGCGGAGCAAGCCTGATGTCCGATGTGACCTGGACGACCGACTTCCTCGACTGGATTCCGTGGATCGAGACCCTCGACGAAGCAGGGCCGACCGCCGCCCAACGATCAGCCGCCAATGATGTGCTGGGGAAACGTGCCGGCTCGACCTATTACGAGGTGCTGGCAAACGATCTCGAATCCGTACGGACCCGGACGACGCTCTTCTCCGACATCTTCGAGTCGGAGGGCGGCGCGCCGAGGGCCGATCGCGAACTGGCGGCGACGGCAACGTCCCGGGTGAACGGTTGCGTCTATTGCGCGTCCGTCCACGCCAGACTGTTTGCCAACCTCTCGAAGCAGCGCGAACTGACGCAACGACTCCTGGATGAGGGGGTCAGTACCGACCTTCCCAACCGGGAGCGGGCGGTGACGGAACTCAGCGTCAAGCTGACCATCGATCCCGAATCGGTGAACGCGACGGATTTCGATGCGCTCAGGGCCGAAGGTTTCGACAATCTCGCCCTGCTCGACATCGCGCAATCGGCCGCCATCTTCGCCAACGCGAATCGCCTGATGCTGACGCTCGGAGAACCCCGGCGCAAAGCCTCGAAAACCACCGATTCCTGATGATTCCTTCTGAATTTCTGGTCGTGGCGGAGACAGGCCCCACCACGACCGGGAAGCGACACGCGATCTGACGCTACCGGAATATTCCCCGACCACTCGTCTGGAGTTGGTGAAACAGGCGCACGAGAAAGCGGCGGGCTATTTCGCCCGCCGCTCTGGCGTCTCCCAGGTTCGTCCCTCAGTGTGGCCGGAACCGGCAACCCTGGATCTGCGAAATCAGTCGAGTGTAGCCGGATCGATTCCCGGCACCGGGAACCCTGCCGTCAACTCCCGAACATCGCTCCTCACCTGGCTGAGGATTTCCACGTCATCCGGAGCGCGCAGGACTCGCTCGATGAAACGGGCAACGAGGGAGCAATCTGCCTCCTGGAAGCCACGGGTGGTGATAGCCGGTGTACCGACTCGAAGACCACTCGCCTGGAGTGGCGACCGGGTATCGCCCGGAATAGTGTTGCGATTCGTGGAAATCCCGACGCTGTCGAGCACACGCTCGGCCTTGCGCCCACTGATCCCGATCGATCCGACATCAACCAGCATCAGGTGGTTATCGGTGCCGCCGGAGATGATCGGCAGACCAAGTTCGATGAAGGTATTGGCCATCGCCTGCGCGTTGGCCTTGATCTGGCGAGCGTAGTCCTTGAACGACGGCTGGAGCGCTTCGCCGAACGCCACCGCCTTGCCGGCGATCACATGCATTAGCGGCCCCCCCTGCATGCCGGGAAAAACCATCTTGTCCACACCCTGGCCAAACTCCTGGCTGGTCATGATAAAGCCGGAGCGTGGACCGCGAAGGGTCTTGTGGGCCGTCGATGTCGTAATGTGCGCGTGCCCGATTGACGTCGGGTGTTCACCTGCGGCGATCAACCCCGCGATGTGGGCGATGTCGGCGAACAGGTACGCGTCGACCTCGTCCGCGATCTCCCGGAACTTGGCGAAGTCGATCGTCCGGCTGTAGGCGCTCGCGCCGGCGATGATGGCTTTTGGCCGGACTGCCTTCGCCGTTTCGAGCACCTGGTCGTATTCGATCCGTCCGGTTTCGTGGTTGACGCCGTAGAAGTGCGCTTCGAAGAACCGGCCAGAGAAGTTCACATCCTTGCCGTGCGTCAGGTGCCCGCCTTCGGAGAGGTTCAGGCCGAGAATGCGATCGCCCGGGTCGAGGAGGGAGAAAAAGGCGGCGAGATTGGCGCTGGCGCCGGAGTGTGGTTGGACATTGGCGTGTTCGACTCCGAACAGATCCTTTACCCGCTCGATTGCGAGCACCTCGACTTCGTCGACGAACTCGCATCCGCCGTAGTATCGCTTGCCCGGAAGCCCTTCCGCGTACTTGTTGGTGAGCACGGTACCGACCGCCGCCAGGACCGCCTCGCTGACGTAGTTTTCGGAGGCGATGAGTTCGATACCCTCAACCTGACGGCGACGTTCGCGACCGATCGACGCTGCGACGGCCGGATCGGCCTGGGCAAGGACATCCAGAGTCAGGGTGGCCACGCTTACCTCGGTTTCTTCGCGGGAATGGGGTCGAATCGGGGTCGATGCAGGCGTATCGATGGGCTCGTGGCCGACGCCAACAGTGCCGAAATTGTACCATGCAGCCTGAGCAGCGGTGCCCGTTGGAAGCCCATCAGCTACGAGCAGAGAACGCCCGCGTCATCACAGGCGCTGGCGCAGGGCGACCGCCCGGACACCGGCAAACCAGTCGGGAGAGCGTCACACAATGCGAGTCATGGTAACGGGCGGCGCAGGCTACATCGGGAGCGTGGCGGCAATGATGCTGCTAGAACGCGGCCACGACGTGGTGGTGCTTGACAACCTGCAACGAGGCCATCGGGCAGCGGTTACAGCCGACGCCGAATTCGTGCGTTGCGATCTTCGGGATGCGAGAAAGACGATATCCGCGGTCGCCGCTACGAATGTGGACGCCGTGTTGCACTTTGCCGCCCTGCATCTGGTGCCGGAAAGTGTGACCCACCCTGCCGAATACTTCCGGACGAATGTCGTTGGTGGGATCAACCTGCTCGATGCCGTCCGAACTGCCGGTATCTCGAGGTTCGTCTTTTCATCGACCGCGGCGGTCTATGGCGAACCAGACGAACTCCCGATCCGGGAGGACTCACCAACCAACCCGATAAATCCCTACGGCGAATCGAAGCTGATGGTCGAGAAGATCCTGTCACGGTACGGCGAGATCTACGGGATCAATCACGCGATCTTCCGCTATTTCAACGTGGCGGGTTCGTATGGACCGCTCGGCGAGGATCACCGGCCGGAGACCCACATCATTCCTGTTGCAATCGAGGCGATCACCGGCAAACGTGACGTGTTCACCGTGTTCGGTACGGATTACGCGACGCAGGATGGAACGGCGATCCGCGATTATGTGCATGTGCAGGATCTCGTTGAGGCACACATCATGGTGCTCGACAGGCTCGATACACCACAGGGTGTGTTCAACCTCGGCACTCGATCGGGATTTTCGGTCACAGACGTCGTGCAGGCGGTCGAGTTGACCACCGATCGAGACCTGCCGGTCGCGTACGGCCCACGCCGCGCCGGGGATCCGCCTTCGCTGATTGCGGACTCAACCCGGGCCCGGACCGAACTGGGATGGAACCCAATCCGCTCGACCCTCGACCTGATGATCGGATCGCATTGGGACTGGGTGATCGCTCACCCGGAGGGGTATCCGGACTGACACGAAATTGCCGATGAAGAGCCAACCGTCAGCCACCACGGGGGTCGTCTCGAACCAGTCACCAGCCTGGAAACTCCAGATCTCCTCACCAGCTTTGGCATCGAGGGCGTAAACAGAACCATCGTCACGCCTGGCGTCTCAGGTCAGGTCGCGGGACTCGGACTCGTGGCTTCCCGGTTGCCGATCTTTCGCTCGGTGCCGTTCAGTAAACGCTGGATGTTGGCCCGGTGCTGGATGATGATGATGCCGGCCATGATCCACATCGCGACGACCCACCACCAGGGGTAATCGCCCCAGATCGCCATCGCCGTCACGATCGACGGTCCCACAATTGCGGTCATGAGCGACGCCAGCGAGACGTACCGCGTCAGCCAGATGACGAGCGCGATCATCACGATCAATCCGAACAGGAATGGCGCCAATCCCGTGGCGGCGCCACCGCCGGTCGCCATTCCCTTGCCACCCTTGAAGCCGATGAACACCGACCAGCAATGACCGACCACCGTTGCCACGGCTACGGATGCTGACAACCAGTCGGGACCGTCCAGGGCGCGAACCAGCACGACCGGCAGCAATCCCTTCAGGAAATCCAGGACGAAGACGAGGACGGCAACACGCCAGCCGAGGAGACGAAGCGTATTGGTCGCGCCAGTGCCGCCGCTCCCATGCTGGCGTGGATCGATGCCCTTCAGCTTGCCAAGCACCAGGCCCCACGGCACGGCGCCGATCAGGTAGGCTCCGGCAATCGCCACGATGGCAAGGATGGCATCCATGCCTAGGTGTCTTCCCTGCGGCTCCTGAAGGAGATCCGGAGCGGGGTTCCCTGGAACCCGAACGCCTGGCGGAGTTCATTCTCCAAATACCGGCGATAACCAAAGTGAATCAGCTTGGGATCGTTGCAGAAGAAGATGAAGGTGGGCGGCGCCGTGTCGGCCTGCGTCACGTAGAAGAACTTGATCCACTTGCCCGGCCGGGAAGGGGGCTGGTGCTTCGCGACCGCATCATGCAGCACCTTGTTGAGCTGGGCGGTGCTTACGCGTTTGTTACGCTCCGCGAGAACCGTGAGGGCGGTGTCGATGACCTGACCAACCCGGATTCCCATCTTGGCCGAGATGAATACGACCGGAGCGTAGGACATGAAGTCGAGTTCACGCGCCGCCCGGGCACGGTAATCGTCCATGGTGTGGGAATCCTTTTCAACGAGATCCCACTTGTTGACGACAATGACCAGGCCCTTTTTCTGCTCCTCGACGTATCCGGCAATGTGCAGATCCTGGGACGTGAAATCCTCGGTCGCATCGATGACCAGGAGGACGACATCCGCCCGGTCGATCGCGCGCATCGACCTCATGACGCTGATACGCTCGATCCCGTGTTCCACCCGGCCACGTCGCCTGATGCCAGCCGTGTCGATGAGGGTGATTGGCCGGTCTTCCCATTCGATGACGGTATCGAGGCTGTCCCTGGTGGTGCCGGGAAGATCGCTGACGATCGCCCGCTCCTGGCCCAGGAGTGCGTTCAGCAACCTGCTCTTGCCGACGTTCGGCCTGCCCACGATGGCGATTCGCGGTCCCTCGGTTTCGATCTCCTCCTCGGCGTCAGGGAGGTTTTCGACGATCCTGTCGAGCAGGTCGCCAGTTCCGTTCCCGTGATAGGCAGAGATCGGGACCGGATCGCCGAGTCCGAGTTCGTAGTACTCGAAGGCAAGATCGCGGCGGGAACCACTATCGGATTTGTTGACCGCCAGGATGGTGGGTTTGTCGGCACGGCGCAGCATCGCCGCGATTTCGAGATCGCCTGCAGTGGGAGTGGCGGTCACATCGCCGATCAGGACGATGACGTCCGCCTCGGCAATGGCTGCACTCGCCTGTTCTCGTGTCTGGCGGGCGATATAGGTTTCGGTCGATTCCTCGGAGGTTCCAACTTCATCGTCGTCCTGAAGTCCACCGGTATCGATGACGGTGAACTCGACACCCGACCACTCGGCCGTACCGTAGACGCGGTCACGGGTGGTGCCGGGCTCGTTCTGGACGATGGCCCGGCGTTCTCCAATGAGGCGATTGAACAGGGTCGACTTCCCGACATTCGGGCGCCCCACGATGGCTACGATCGGCTTGGCCACATCTCCTCCAGTTGATGGCGTCCGCCGCGGGAGAGCTCAGCCGGCGTCCAGGTGGGGAACAATCTCCGGTCGGACCGGAAGTATCCGGAAGTATAGCAATCCGTGCATGATGCACGGATCAGGCTTCCGACAGTACGCTGACCAGGCGGTCGATCCCGTCGCGCGTATTGAGTTCTGTTGCCGTCAGCAGCAGGACGTTGTCCATACCCGGATACTCCCGGGAGAGGGCAAAGCCACCCAGGATGCCTGCATCGAGCAGGAGCGCGTTGATCTCGGCCGCAGATACCGGACAACGTACGGCGAATTCGTGGAAGAACGGCGCATCGAACGCCAGTTCGAACCCGTCCAGATTGGTCAGTTGTGATGCCAGGTAGTGCGCGTTCTGGTAGCAGGCCGTCGCAACTTCGCGAAATCCCTGTGCGCCAACCGTCGACATGTAGACAGTTGCGGCAGTCGCCATCAGTCCCTGGTTGGTGCAGATGTTGCTGGTCGCCTTTTCACGCCGGATGTGCTGTTCGCGCGTCTGGAGCGTCAGGACGTACCCGCGCTTGCCTTCGCTGTCCGTGGTGATGCCGGCAATGCGACCCGGCATCTGGCGGACGAACTTCTGGCGTGTGCCGAGCAGGCCGACGTATGGGCCACCGTAGCTTTGCGCCACGCCAAGCGACTGGCCTTCCGCGGTGACCACGTCGGCGCCGAGTTCACCGGGAGATTTCAGCAGACCCAGCGGAACCGGGGATGTACCGACCACCAGCAGGGCGCCAGCCGCCTGGGTTGCCTGGGCGAGAGCTTCGATGTCTTCGATGGCTCCGAAGAAGTTGGGGTACTGCACCACGACGCAGGCCACATCGTCACCGAGGTGCGGCGCGATATCGTCCACCGTCGTTACCAACTTGCCTTCACCGGCTTCGGTAACGGTGACCCCACCGCCTTCGACGTAAGTGCGCAACACCCGGCGGTAGGAAGGATGAACCGTGCCCGATACGACGATCCTTGTTCGCTTCTTCGTTGAGGAGACGGCGATCAGCGCACCTTCGGCCATCGCGGTCGCGCCATCGTACATCGATGCGTTGGCAACCTCGGTGCCAAGCAACTCCGCCACCATCGACTGGAATTCGTAGATAACCTGAAGCGTGCCCTGGGCGACTTCCGGCTGGTACGGCGTGTAGGCCGTGTAGAACTCGCCCCGCGCGAGGATCTGGCCCACCGCCGCCGGCACATAGTGCTGGTACGATCCGGCGCCGAGGTAAATGTCCTGTGGTGGCGGCACGATGTTGCGATTCGCGAGTTGTTCGAGGCGTTGGGCTGCTTCCATTTCGGTCAGCACACGCGGCAGATCGAGCGTCGGAAACCGGTATTGCTCGGGAACGGGATCGAAGAGCGACTCGACGGCATCGACGCCGATCGCTTCGAGCATCTGCTTCCGGTCATCAGTCGTGTGGGGGTTGAATGTCATGAGTTTCCGTTTGGCCTCGAAATCAATGCGCTACCCGCCGTCGGCATGATTGCGCCGGATCGCTGTTCGCCATGCTGGCTATCGAAGATCCGGTGTGACCGGCATGTCAGGGCGGTATCAGTGAGCGGCGTCAGCAGCGAATGTGTCGTAGGCGCTGGGACCCATCAGGGCATCCAGCTGACCGGGATCGGCGACCCGGACCTTGATCAGCCAGGCACCGTCGTAGGGTGAACTGTTGAGTACTTCCGGACCGTCGACCGCGCCTTCGTTGCGCTCGACCACCTCGCCATCGATGGGCGAGTAAACGTCCGACGCGGCCTTGACCGACTCCACGACCCCAAAGGGTTCGCCAGACGAGACGCTGTCCCCGGCATCCGGCAATTCGAGATAGGTGATGTCCCCGAGTTGCTCCTGTGCGAAGTCTGTGATACCGATGGTGACGACATCACCATCGAGCTGTACCCACTCATGGGTGCGGGTGTACTTGCGATCTTGTGGTGCGCTCATTCCTCGTCCCTCTGTTCACGGTCACGGACAACCCGGTGCGCACGCACGCGGGTTGTTTTGCCTATTGCGTTGCTATTTCTCTCGTTTGTAGAACGGCATTTTGACCTGCACGGCTTCAACCGGCTTGCCACGCACAATAATCTGAAGCGGCTTGCCGACGCCAGCGGCGTCGCGGTCCACCAGCGCGAGGCCGATGTTCTGTTCCAGGGTGGGCGAGAACATGCCGCTCGTCACCTCGCCAACGGTCACACCGTCGACCTGCACTTCGCAGTGGGATCGCGGCGCGGCGCCGCGAGTGGTCGTGACGAACCCGACCGTGCGCCTGGGAGCGCCGTCGCGCTTAACCTCGGCCATCCGATCGCGGCCGACGAACTCGCCCTTGTCGAGACTGACCGCCCAACCAAGACCAGCCTCATACGGACTGATATCGTCGCCGAGTTCCTGGCCGTAGAGCGGCATCCGCGCCTCCAGCCGGAGGCTGTCGCGGGCGCCGAGCCCGATCGGGGCGAGTCCGTCCACTCTACCGGCCTCCAGCAAGGCGTCCCAGATGACGGCGATATCGTCATTCGATGCCATCAACTCGAAGCCATCCTCACCGGTGTAGCCTGTCCGGGCAACATAGGTGTCGATGCCGGCAACCTTGCCAAGGTTGAGCGTAAAGTACGGAATCTCGGCGATCGGGAGGTCCGTCAACCGCGCGACGATATCGTCGGCTTTCGGTCCCTGGATGGCGATCATCCCAAGTTCGTCCGACAGGTCGCGTATCGTGACGTCGAGATCGCTGCGGGCTTCTGCCTGCTTTCGCCACCAGGCGACATCCTTGTCCTTGTTCGAGGCGTTGACAACGACGAAGTACCCTCCCCGGCCTTCCGGGAACCGGTAGACGAAGATATCGTCAACCACGCCGCCGGTCTCGTTCGGGATCATGCCGTAGCGGGCCTGACCGGGTTCGAGAGCACCGACATCACTGGTGGTCGTATATTGGAGGAACGCGAGGGCATCCGGTCCGGTGAATTCGACCTGCCCCATATGCCCCAGATCAAAAAGCCCTGCAGACGTTCGCACGCGACGGTGCTCGGCAAGGATGCCTTCATACTGGACCGGCATCGACCAACCGGCAAATGGGACAATGCGCGCGCCGAGTGCCTGGTGACGGTCCAACAGCGCCGTCGTTTTCAGTTCGGCCGAACTTTCTCCCACGCGTCCCCCCTCGTATTCGATCAGGCGGTTTCGAGCGCCAGCTTGTCCGCGACATGATAGGTCGGAACCGGATAGTTCCCGGTCAGGCATCCGGTACAGAACCCCTGCCGGCCGCGCCCGATCGCATCGAACAGGCCGTCGAGGGAAAGATAGCCGATACTGTCCGCACCGATAAACTTGCCGATATCGGGCACGGACATCCTGGCAGCGATCAGTTCCTCTCGCTTGGCGAGGTCGACGCCCAGATAGCATGGCCACATCATCGGCGGCGCATGCACCCGCATGTGGACTTCTTTCGCACCGGCGGAACGGATCAGCTGCACGATCGGGCGGCTGGTGGTGCCCCGGACGATAGTGTCATCGACCAGGATCACCCGCTTGCCATCGACGACCTCAGGCAGCACATTGAACTTCAGCGAGACGCCGGTCGCCCGGAGGCGTTGGTCAGGCTGGATGAATGTGCGTCCGATATACCGGTTCTTGATCAGGGCTTCCTGGTACGGTATCCCGGCTTCCCGCGCATAGCCGATGGCGGCCGGAGTTGCCGAGTCCGGTAGCCCGATCACCACATCGGCGTCGATCGGATCCTCCCGCGCAAGTTGCGCCCCCATGCGCTGCCGCATCATGTGGAGGCGCGAACCCATGATCTCGCTGTCCGGCCGGGCGAAGTAGATCAACTCGAACAGGCAGAGCGCATGGTGTTGGGGATCGCCCAACCCGTGCGAGACAATGCCCGTCGCATTGATCTCCACGATCTCGCCGGGCTCGACCTCGCGCTCATACGATGCGCCGATGGTCATCAGGGCCGATGACTCGGAAGCGATTACCCAGTTGCGACCGATCCGGCCGAGACAGAGCGGCCGCACGCCGAGCGGATCCCGCACCGCGAACAGCCGATCCGCCGACATGACCGCGAGGCTGAACGCTCCGACCATCCGTGGCATGGCATTCCGGATTTTGTCGGCGATGGTGAATCCTGACGCCCGGGCGATGACGCGGGCGAGGATTTCACTGTCGGTCGAGGTTTCGAAGATCTCGCCTTCGCCCTCAAGTTCGATCCGGAGTGCGATGGCATTGGTCAGGTTGCCATTGTGCGAGACGGCAATCTCACCGAGTTCGGTCTCCACCATCATGGGACCGGCATTGCACTCGCTGTTCGAACCGGCGGTCGAGTACCTGGTGTGACCGACGGCGATATGACCCGGCAGCTGTCGAAGATCGTCCTCGTCGAACGCCTGCGACACGAGACCGAGACTGGTGTGATGCGAAATGTGGCCGCCGTCGGAGGTAGCGATGCCGGCACTCTCCTGTCCCCGATGCTGGAGAGCGTAGAGCGCGAAGAACGAGAGGCGTGCAACATCTTCCCCAGGGGCGAACACGCCGAAAACGCCGCACTCCTCGTGTGGCTTGTCGAGTTCATCGTCAAGTTCATAGGGCGGGAGCGGGTTGATGAACTGCATTGGTGTCTGCTCCCCTTGCCGTTGGTGCATGACGTCCTTCATTCGCGGCTGTTCTAGTGGGTTGCGGCTGCTGGCGCCAGCAAGGCGCTGTCACTCGCGTCAGTCAACGTGTCGACCGAAATGCTGGAGTTGCCGAGCGCAAGTTCATCGCCGGTCACATGGCCAATCCAGCTGATCGCAACGCCGCACTCAGTCGCCAGACCGGCGATCGCATCGCGGGCAGATGCCGGTGCGGATACCAGAATCCGGCTGGCTCCTTCTCCGAACCACACTACATCCAGCCGTGCATCGATTGCCTGGGGCTCGACCGTTGCGCCAATACCGGTGTTCATGGCGAACTCCGCCAGGGCGACCGCCAGGCCACCGCTCCCGACGTCGTGCACACCGCTAACACTCCCGCTTGCCGCGCAGGCACGGGCGAATGCCTGGATCGAGCGCTCTCGTTCGAAGTCGACCAGGGCAATCGCTCCGGCGTCGATTCCGTGAATAGTGTGCAGGTATTCGGATCCGCCGAGCGAGACCGGTCCATCGCCGGCAAGCCAGACATCGTCGCCATCGGTCCAGGTGATCCGCATGGTGTGGTCTATGGAATCGAGTACTCCAACGCACCCGACCGTCGGTGCCGGCAGGATCGGCGAACCGATTGTTTCGTTGTACAGGCTGACGTTTCCACTGACGATCGGAACGCCAAGTTGACGGCACGCATCACCCATACCCAGGACGGCGTTCGTGAGTTGCCAGTCGGCGGGAGACCGCTCCGGGTTGCCGAAGTTCAGGCAGTTCGTGAAACCGAGCGGCCGGCCACCCGCACAACTGACATTGCGGGCGGCTTCGGCGACGGCGTGCTGGGCCCCGACAAACGGATCGAGCATGCAGTAGCGGGAGTTACAGTCGATGCTGAGAGCGAGCCCCTGCTCTGTGCCCTTGATGCGCAATACGGCGGCATCGCCCTCTCCTGGCCCAACGACCGTGTTCGTCAGGATCGTATGGTCGTACTGCTCCCAAACGGAGCGTCGTGAACCAAGATTGAGCGAACTCAGGAGTTGTTCGAGGATGGAGGCAACGTCGTCGTGCTCGATGTCTGGAACCAATGACACATCGAACGACCGTCGCTCGGTGGAGTCGGCGGGCTCGGTCGCGCCAATGACATAGGACGGGCACTCGTCGATGAAAAACGTGACTGGCACCTCGACATGCACGACCTCGCCATCGCGAATGCGGACGATGCCATCATCGGTGATGTGGCCGATCAGGGCCGAACTGAGCGACCACTTGTCGAGCACCGCGGCAATCTCGTCGAACCGGTCCGGCGGCGCGACGAGGACCATGCGTTCCTGGCTCTCGCTCAACATGACCTCGTAAGCGGTCATCCCGGTTTCGCGTCGTGGCACCTTCGCAACATCGATGTCGATGCCGACGCCGCCCCTGCTCGCGCACTCCACGATGGAACTGGTGAGACCAGCAGCGCCGAGATCCTGCATCGCGACGACCGCGTCGCCCTGCAGGAGTTCGAGACAAGCTTCCATCAGTTGCTTTTCGAGGAAGGGATTGCCGACCTGGACGACGCCGCGATGGGACGCTTCCGGGTCATCGACCGAGGCGAACGTTGCCCCGTGAAGACCGTCGCGGCCAGTTTCGGCGCCAATCATGACGATGACATTACCGATTCCACTCGCCTTCGCCCGGACGATGCCATCGTGGCGCACCAGCCCGACGCACATTGCATTGACGATGGGATTGCCATTGTAGCTGTCGTCGAACGCGATCTCGCCGCCGACCGTCGGGATGCCGAGGCAATTCCCGTAGCCGCCGATGCCGGCGACGACATGATCGAACAGGTACCGGTTGCGGTCGTTGTCGAGATTGCCGAAGCGGAGGGCATCGAGAATGGCGACCGGACGGGCACCCATCGTGAAAATGTCGCGAACGATGCCGCCGACGCCGGTCGCGGCGCCCTCATAGGGCTCGACAGCGCTCGGATGATTGTGTGATTCGACCTTGAAGACGGCGGCGAGGCCATTGCCAAGGTCCACCGCGCCGGCATTCTCGCCTGGACCCTGCAGGACCCACGGCGCGTCGGTGGGAAGCGTCTTCAGGAGCGGGCGAGAATGCTTGTAGCCGCAGTGCTCGCTCCAGAGGGCACCGAACATCCCAAGTTCCACTGGCGACGGCTCCCGTCCCAGCAACTCGAGAATCTGGGCATATTCCGCGTCGCTCAGCGCAACCTCGCGCCACGGATGCTCAGCAATGCTCAAGCCACGGCTCCTCAAGGACTACGAATTGACAGTGCGGGGCGGGCGCCATCGCGGCATGCGCCGGACGGCAGGGAAGTTGCGGGGTCAACATCGACCATGCACGTACATCATACCATCGCCACCGGTTCCTCCACGATCGTTGCGGACTGATCTGTCCCCTGGTCGTCCGGGCAGGGGATTGGCGGCGGATGAAGGCGAGTTGGCTGGTGCTACACTCGAACGGCGTCAGCCTGAATCGGGATGGTCTACCGGTGTCAGTCGCTTCACCAGGGCTCAATCGTTGATGATTCCTAACTCCGCACGACTCCTCGAGGGCCTGAACGAAGCCCAGCAACTCGCCGTCACCACCACCGACGGTCCGGTGCTGGTCGTCGCCGGACCAGGCTCCGGCAAGACCCGCGTCCTTACTCACCGGATCGCCTGGTTGATTGAGGAATGCGAGGTCAGTCCGCATCAGATCCTGGCCGTGACCTTCACCAACAAGGCCGCCGGCGAAATGCGGCTTCGCATCGACCGCCTGGTAGCCAGTGGATCGGCGCAGGGCCTGGTGATGGGGACATTCCACTCGCTCGGCGTCCGTATCCTGCGCCAGAATCCCGGCATCGCCGCCGACCGGCTCGGATTGCTGCCGAGTTTCCTCATCTACGACACGACCGACCAGATGGAAGTCATCAAGCGGTCGGTCGCCCAGATTGGCCTCGATCCCAAGCAGCACCAACCCCGCGCCATGCTCAGCCGGATTTCCGCCGCCAAGAGCGAACTGGTCACCGCCGACGAGTACGCCGGCCAGGCAAACAGTTACGGCGAAGAGATCATTGCCAGGGTCTACAAAGAGTACGAGCGGCAGTTGCGGGTCGCCAACGCCGTCGACTTCGATGACCTGCTTGGCCTGCCGATTCGCCTCTTCGACGAAGACCCACATTTGCTGGAACGCTACCAGCAACAGTTCCGATACATCCTGGTTGACGAGTACCAGGACACCAACCGGGTCCAGTACGTGCTGGTTTCAGCACTCTCCCACCACTGGGGCAACCTGTTCGTGGTGGGCGATCCGGACCAGTCGATTTACGGGTGGCGCCAGGCGGATATCCGGAACATCCTCGATTTCAAGGACGACTTCCCGGACACCACCGAAATCCATCTCGAAGTCAACTACCGATCCACTCGCCGCATCGTTGATGCCGCTGATCGGCTGATTCGCGACAATACCCAGCGAATCGACCGGCGTATTCGAACCGAGAACGACGAAGGCGAGCCGATCGCCCTACGCGAACTCGCCGACCAGCACCACGAAGCGCAGTTCGTCGTTGGTGAAATCAGGCGGCTCATCACGTCGCGAGGGTACACCGGTTCCGACATCGCCATCATGTACCGCACCACGGCGCAAAGCCGGGTTCTGGAAGAGGCGTTCCGGGTCACCGACATCCCGTACCGCATCATCGGCGGTGTCCGCTTCTACGAACGCAAGGAAGTGCGTGATGTGCTGGCGGTCCTCCGCCTCCTGCACAACCCGCAGGACCGCGTCAGCCTCGAACGCATCCTGAACAACATGCCGCTGGGACGTGGGTTCGGTCCGAAAGCGCAGGAATCGGCACAGGAATGGGCAGACAGCCACCGTCTACCACTCCTCGATGCATTCGTCGTCGTCGCGCCAAACGTCAATGTGCCGAGCCCCGTGGATGTCCCCGCCTACAGCGGCACGGCGAGATCAGCTGCCGAGCGAGTCGGCGGGGTGTTCGCGACGCTCCGGGAGAAAGCGAAGACCGCCAGTCTTGCCGAGTTGTTCGACGAGATCGTTGAGGCGACCGGATACCGTGCGGCGTTGACGCAATCCGAGGAAGATCTCGAACGCTGGGCGAACCTCCTGGAGTTGCGCGCCGACCTCGAACGCTACGACGCCGTCGATCCGGCGGAAGCGCTGGCGGTCTACCTGGAGCAGATCGCCCTGATTGCCGACGTGGATGCGATGAACGACGACGCCCGCGGTCAGGTCACCCTCATCACCCTGCACTCGGCCAAGGGCCTCGAATACCCGGTCGTGTTCATCACCGGTATCGAGGAGGGACTCCTGCCGATCAGCCGGGCGATCGAGGCAGAAGCACTCGATCCGACGGCAGTCGAAGAGGAGCGCCGGCTCTTTTACGTCGGTGTGACCCGTGCCGAGAAACTCCTCTATCTCACCTACGCGGCGAACCGGATGTCGTACGGCCGGTACCAGTCGGGGGTGCCGTCGCGATTCCTGACATCCATCCCGGCCGAGCACGTACGCAGCGTCACCCGCATGTCCGCCGCTGGATCGACCCGAACCGGGGGACGGCTTGCTGGCGCCGCTAAAGGTTCGCTTGCCTCTCGCGTGTCAGAGTCGATCACGACATCCTACGGACTGAAAGACTCCCCTGCACCAACGCCGGCTGTCCCCATCTATGCAGCCGGGCAGAAGGTCTTCCATCCAAAGTTCGGTGAAGGCCAGGTGCTGGAGGTCCTCGAACGACGCAGCGACCAGGAGGTGGTGGTCGAGTTCGAGCGTGGCGGCTCCAAGCGCCTGATGGCCAGTCTTGCCCGGATGGATGTCATCTCGTGACCCGGCCAACCGCCAAACCCGCGCTCGGCCCTGCCGAACGCGAAGCACTCCTGCTTGCACCTCTCGCCAGTCGCAGCACGGAAGCGTCCCGCCCGGTGCCGGAGGAGCCTTCGCCGCTCCGGTCAGCCTATCAGCGCGATCGCGATCGCATCATTCACAGCAAGAGTTTCCGCCGCCTGATGCACAAGTCGCAGGTCTTCATCGGCGCCCCCGGAGACCATTTCCGCACCAGACTGACTCATACGCTGGAAGTCGCGCAGATCGCACGCACGATCGGGCGGGCCCTCGCGCTGAATGAGGATCTGATCGAAGCCATCGGCATGGGTCACGACCTTGGACACACCCCATTCGGTCACGCCGGAGAGCGCGCCCTGGCGACGTTGGTCCCAGGTTTCCGCCACAACGAACAGAGCCTTCGCATCGTCGACCAACTGGAGCACGATGGCCGGGGACTCAACTTGACCGAGCCGGTCCGCGACGGCATTCTCCGTCACTCAAAGTCACGGGCGTCGCTCGCAGGCGCGATGAGCGGCGTGCCGTCGACGCTGGAAGGTCAGGTCCTCAAGATCGCTGATGGCGTCGCCTACCTCAACCACGACCTCGACGACGCGCTTCGTGCCGGGATCATCGACGAAAACGATATACCGGAGATGGTGATCCGCGTCCTCGGCGAGCGCCACTCGATCCGGATCGATACCATGGTGACGGACATCGTCGCCGCATCGAACGCCGTCGACGCACCAGGCGTGATCCGCATGTCCGATGCCGTTCTGGCCGTATCGAATGACTTGCGCGACTTTCTGTACGAACAGGTGTACGATCGCATCAACGCGCAACCGGAAACGCAGCGCGTCCAGGGAATCGTCACCACGTTATTCGAGTATTATGTGCGGCACCCGCAGGAACTTCCCGCTTCCGTCACCATTGCCGCCGCCGAGGATCCGCTGGAGCGACAGGTTACCGACTACGTCGCCTCGATGACTGACCGCTATGCCGTCGAGTTGTACGAACGGCTGTTCATCCCGCAGTTTCTCGCCCCGTAGGTCAAGGACCGTTCATGGCACGCGACGCCGTTTCCGACATCCGGGACCGGATCGACATCGTCGATCTCATCCAGGGGTATGTCCCGTCCCTCAAGAAAGCCGGTCGCAGTTTCAAGGGACTGTGCCCGTTCCACCAGGAGAAATCCCCGTCGTTCGTCGTCTTCCCGGACTCGCAGAACTTCCACTGCTTCGGCTGCGGCAAGGGCGGCGACCTTTTCACCTTCTACATGCTCTCCGAGCACGTCGAATTCCGGGAAGCACTGCAGGAACTCGCCAACCGGGCCGGCGTCACCCTCGATGTGGCCGCCGCCCCTGCCCCGGAACACGACGCGCACCGAAAACGGCTCGTTGAGGCCAACGAGTTGGCGGCGACATTCTTCAGCCATGTCCTGGCGCGGTCGCCGAAGGGTACGGCGGGCCGGGAACTGGTTGCGCAACGCGGCATCTCGCCAGAGATGATCGAAAAGTTCCGGCTTGGGTTCGCGCCGGACTCCTGGGATGACCTGTTGAACTTCCTGGCTTCTCGTGATGTCCCCGCAGAACTGGCCGCCGAGGCCGGTCTCGCCCAAACACGCGACAGCGGCGGTCACTACGACCGTTTCCGCAACCGGTTGATGTTCCCGATCCGTGACCGCGATGGCAATGTCGTCGGGTTCGGTGGGCGCGCCCTTGGTGATGCGGTACCGAAATACCTGAATTCGCCCCAGACCGCGATCTTCGACAAGAGTTCACTCGTCTACGGACTCGATGTCGCGATGGAGGCCATCCGGTCGGCCAGCGAGGTCGTCATCGTCGAAGGCTACATGGACGCGATCACGGCTCACCAATTCGGCTACGCCAACGTCGTCGCGTCGATGGGCACCGCGCTGACAGAAAACCAGGTGGCGCAGATCAAGCGGGGCGGCGCCCGGATCGTCCTCGCACTCGACGCCGATGCCGCCGGTCAAATGGCCACAGTGCGCGGTATCGAGACCATGCAAGGCGCGCTTGATTCCGAGATGCAACCCGTCGCCGATGCCCGGGGATTGATCCGGTTCGAGCGCAAGCTCAAGGCGGAAATCGCCGTGGTCCGGCTGCCGGAAGGCAAGGACCCGGACGAACTGATCCGGAAGAACCCCGCATCCTGGCCCTCTGTCGTGGCGTCGGCTCGGCCATTCATGGATTTCACGATCGATGTCGTGACAGGTTCGGTCGATATAGCCGATCCCCGTCAGAAATCGGCGGTCGTGACGCAACTCGCGCCGTTGCTCCAGCAAATCCCGGACCGGGTGGTGCAGGGGCACTACATCACAATGGTGGCGCGCCGGCTCGATCTCGAGGACCGGCTCGTACTGGCGGAGGTACGTCGCGCCAGCCTGGGCAGCCGTCCGCCTGCCCAGCGGACCGGTGTCACGCAGGAGGCGGTTCAGCGCGCCGCGCGACGAACCACCGAGGACTACATCGTCGCATTGCTCCTGAAGCATCCGGACCTGACCCACGATGTCGCCCGGCGGGTGCCGTTGGAAGAGATCAGCGACACCCGGAACCGCGAACTCATCCGGCTGCTCCAGGACGATGCGATCTCGGGATTGACGGCAGAGCAAATCGTAATCGGTCTCGATGACCACATCGCCGACCACGCCGAAGCCTTGCTGGAAACGCTTGCTGGCCGTCCGGAGCAGTTCCCGGGACAGATCCACCGCGAAACCGAGGAAATGCTGATGCGGCTCGGCCGCGAGCGTTTCAATTTCCTGATGAAGCAGCTAGATGGCACGCTCCGGACGGCGATCCAGGCGAATGACTCAGACGAGTTACTGGCGGTTAAGGAACAGATCGGCAAACTGGCGGAGCGTCACCGGCAATTCTATCCGCCGCCAAGTCCCTACTTCCTCGACACACGGTCTCCGAACCGCACCTGACAGGATTCCCATGCAAACGCCGTGGAGGCGCGGCTCGACTCTCCCGATGCAAGTGACATCGCGCCGGAATTCTGCCCGATCACCGTTTACCAGCAAGCGACCCAGCTGAAAAGAACGCACCAGCGTCCTGGTGCGCGCGACGGGTAACGCCTTGCGGGGTTCGGTAGCTGATACGCAAACGAGGAGTGGCCAAGGCCACTCCTCGTCAATCAGTCGGGGAGAGAGGATTCGAACCTCCGACCTCAGCGTCCCGAACGCTGCGCGCTAACCGGACTGCGCCACTCCCCGCAACGGCCCGAATCATACACGGTCGCCTGAGCGCCTGCAATGCGGCAGCAGGGTTCCGGGGGACCGTGCCGGCTTGGCGTTGGCATCACCAAACGCAGGCATTTCACCCAATCTGTCCGAGTCGATATCGACTCGCGCGAGTTGTGGTAGCATCCTCGAAAGCGTGACCTGCCCGCGTAGCTCAGTGGATAGAGCGCCACCGTCCTAAGGTGGGCGTCGGGGGTTCGAGTCCCTCCGCGGGCGCCGAAGTAACCTGCTGAATCCGGGAAGACATCACCGGATGCCAAGCAACGGGAAAGGGTACAAACGGCGTGGAACTCCAGATTCGATCCGGGGGGTATCGCATCAGTGATGGTTTGCAGGAATACATTGACCGCCGGATGGCCAAACTCGAGCAATTGATCACCAACATCGTCGATGCCAGGCTCGAACTCCGGACCGAACGCGACCGGGCCGACAATGAAGTAACCATTGCCCAGGTCACGCTCCACACCGGCCGTCGCGTCCTGCGAGCCGAAGAGTTCGATCGTGAACCGAACAGGGCGATCGACGCGGTCTTCGACAAGCTGGAGAGCCAGGTTCGCCGTTACGTCAGCAAACGGAAGCGCACGCGCAAACAGGGCCCGTCCGAAACGCAGATCGACGATCTGGCATCGGTGCATGCCTTCAACGAACAGGTGGACGATCAACTCTCGGATGACGAGGCCGACTTCCCCCAGATCGTGCGCACCAAGCGATTCTTGATGAAACCGATGGATGTGGACGAAGCGATCGACCAGATGGAACTCGTCGGTCACGACTTCTTTTTTTTCCACAATGTCGAAGCTGACGAACTCAACGTGCTCTATCGCCGTCGCGACGGAAGCTACGGTCTCCTGGCCCCTCAGTAGGCCTATTGCCAGTCACGGAGCGAGAACGACCCGGGAGACGAGGCTGGCAACTGGGCCCTTCACCACAGTTGCCAGCCGTGGGTTCCGGGATGGGGTAACGCTTCACAGGAGTTGGCTCAGCCATCGCACGCGATGCGCTGCGTCTCAGGAGTGCTGCTTCTCCTTGAGGTCTTTGTAGTACTTCCTGGTCTTGGGCAGTGGTTTGGCATCTTCGGCCTCGCGTTCGGCTCGGGCAACGGTCGCCCGATCCTCCAGCACCGCCTCCAACTGGATGAAGTCGTCGTACACTTCCGGGTCGGCGTTGGCTGCCGGCGATCGCAACAACATCCGTACCAACTGGAGCATGGATGTGGCGGAAGCGGATTGCGCCGCCGGCAATGAAGCACGCTTCAGGACTGTGTCCACGGTCTGGATCGACGCCGGTGCCGCGCCGTTTTCGATCAGGCGGGCCCGGATCTCCAGAAGCCCTTCTTTCACATTCATGGCATGTTCCCTTCAAGTTGCTGCTCGTTCGTCAGCCGAATGCCAGTATAGGGGACGCTGGCCGACCAGAATTGCCTGGGTTGGCGACCACTGCACGAGAGGTTTCATGACACGTAACCTGCCAAGAGCCATGACCATAGCGGGATCGGATTCCGGCGGAGGCGCCGGTATCCAGGCCGATCTCAAGACATTCACAGCGTTCGGCGTCTATGGGAGTTCCGTGGTGACAGCCGTCACCGCTCAGAACACGGTCGAGGTTGCTGCCATCGCTGAAGTCCCCGACGAAGTGGTCATCGCCCAGATCGACACAGTGATCGAGGACATCGGCGCCGATGCCGTCAAGACCGGGATGTTGGGGAACCGGTCGATTATCCAGAATGTGGCCGACCGGCTCGAAGCCTGGGGAGTCCCGTGGCTCGTCGTCGACCCAGTGATGGTGTCGAAGTCAGGTGTCCGGCTCCTGCAGGCAGTTGCGGTCGATGCGCTCGCCAACGACCTGCTTCCGCTGGCAACGATTGTGACACCCAACATCCCTGAAGCCGAAGTCCTGGCCGGCATGACGATCGAGAACGCCGGCGACGTGCGGACCGCCGCGATGCGAATCGCGGATCTCGGTCCGCGTATCGTTGTCATCAAGGGCGGGCATCTCGACGGACCGCCGGTCGATCTCATCTTCGACGGTTCGGAGTTCACGCCGATTGACGGGACGAGGATCGTTTCCACCAACACGCACGGGACGGGATGCACGTTTTCCGCCGCCATCACCGCCCTGCTCGCGCGTGGTGTGCCGCCAACCACTGCGATTCCATGCGCCAAGCGTTATGTGGAATCCGCCATTCGCACGGCGGTCTCGATTGGCGAAGGTCACTCGCCGGTGAATCACACCGTGACACTGCCAGATGAGGTCGTTTCGGTCCTCAGCGCCTCCACCAGGTGAAGCCGGTAACCAACTGGCTCCAGCTGTACCTTGTCCTCGACCCGGACACCTGCCTCGGAAGCCCACGCGAAACAGCCAGCAGCGCAATTGCCGCCGGCGTGACCTGTCTCCAGCTTCGCTGGAAGTCGGCAACCGACCGGGAACTGCTCTCCCTCGCCACCGACCTGGCGGGAGAGTGTCGCCAGGCGAACATCCCGTTCATCGTCAATGACCGGATCGACATCGCCTTCGCCGCTGGGGCCAACGGCGTGCACGTCGGCGTCGACGACCTGCCGGTGGATGTCGCCCGCCGGATCGGTGGAACCGGCTTTCTGGTGGGCTATTCACCGGAAACCGACGCACAGCTAGGAGCGGCCGAGCACCTCGGCGCCACCTACCTTGGCATCGGCCCGTTCGCCGCAACCTCCACCAAGGCCGATGCCGGACAACCACTGGGCGCCACCGAGTTCCGGCGCCGTCGATCGCTCACTCGCCTGCCGGTCGTTGCCATTGGCGGGATCACAGCCGCCAACGCCCGTCATGCACTGGCGGCGGGCGCTGACGGCGTTGCCGTCGCCTCGGCAATCGCAGGGAGTGAGGATCCCGCGACCTCGACACACCGGCTCCTGGAGGCAGCTACCTCAGACTGCTGATCTCATCCATCAGGATCGGGTCGTCCGCCGGGTCCCAAACGCATCGGTCCAGGTCCACCGTCCACTCGTCCCGGAACGGAATCCCTTCGTCGACCAGAAGCTCGCGCATGATCGCGGGATTTCCCCACGCCTGGGCGCCTGACAGGAAGCCGTTCCGGTTGACGACCCGATGCGCCGGTGTGTCACCACCGCGAGCCGCCATTGCCCAACCGACCATCCTGGCCGATCGCGGCGCGCCAAGCGCGAGGGCAATCCTCCCGTAGGTCGTGACCCGACCCTGCGGAATCCGGTTGGCCACGATAACGACCTGATCCTGGAACGTTGGGCGGCTGCCATTCGTCTTGCTCAATGGACACTCCGTGAATTCCGATCCAATACGGACCGGGGAGTTTGCATCACCGCCGTATACTCGGGAATGGCGAACACGCACGACGAGAGCGATCCTGTTCACCGCCGTTCAAGCATCGACGAGGATTCACTGGATGCGTTCATTCTTCAAGCGCCTGGTAGGCGACAATTCCGGCGCCGAGACGCGCCAATTCAGCAGTTTGCTCGAACAGATCAACGCCCTCGAGCCGGAGATCGAGCGGAAATCCCAGGCCGAACTGCAGGCGATGATCAGGGAGTTCCGCGAATCCTATGAGGATCCGGACGACCTTGACGACTACCTGCCAGAGGTCTTTGCCGCGGCGCGCGAAGTTTCGCGGCGCGAGCGGGGCCAACGTCCCTTCGACGTGCAGATCCTCGGCGCGATCGCCTTGCATGAAGGCAATATCGCTGAAATGAAGACCGGTGAGGGCAAGACGCTGACAGCCGCCCTCGCCCTGACGTTGAATGCCATCGGCGGGCTCGGTGCGCACCTGGTCACCCCGAACGACTACCTCGCCAAGCGCGACACGCAGGACATGGGGCGAATCTATCACTATCTCGGGATCTCGGTTGCCTGCATCCAGCACGATGCCGCGTTCATGTACGATCCTGATTATGTCTCCGAGGATGAAACCCTGCAACACCTGCGGCCCGTCGCTCGGCGCGAGGCATACGAAGCAGATATCACCTACGCGACGAACAACGAACTCGGCTTCGACTACCTGCGGGACAACATGGCCGTCGACCCGGCCAGGATCGTCCAGCGGGACCTGAACTATGCCATCGTCGATGAGGTCGACAATATCCTGATCGACGAAGCGCGAACGCCGCTCATCATCTCCGGTCCGGCCGGTGACGCGACGGATCGGTACTACCAATTCGCTCAGATCATCAAGCAACTTCGGGACACGCGGGACTATGAGGTCGATCTGAAGCACCGGAGCGCAACGCTCACCGAAGAGGGAATCGACAAGGTCGAGCAACTCGCCGGCATCCCGAAGGGCGAAAGCATCTATGACGAGCGCCACGTTGAACTCACCCACTACCTCGAGCAGGCGTTGACGGCGCACGCCATCTATCACCGGGACAAGGACTATATCGTCCGCGACGGCGAAGTCATCATCATCGACGAGTTCACCGGCCGCATGATGGTCGGACGTCGCTACAGTGAGGGCTTGCACCAGGCGATCGAGGCCAAGGAAGGGGTCAGGGTACGCCGCCAGAACGTGACGATGGCGACAATCACCTTCCAGAACTACTTCCGCATGTACGACAAGCTCGCTGGCATGACGGGTACGGCTGACACCGAGTCCGAGGAGTTCTACCGGATCTACAGTCTCAACGTGATGGTCATCCCGACCAACCGGGAGATGATCCGCTCCGACTACGGTGATCAGGTCTTCAAGACCGAGCGCGGCAAGTTCGAGGCGGTCGTTCGCGAAATCGAAGAGATGCGTGACGGTGGCCGCCCGGTCCTCGTCGGCACCACCTCCGTTGAGAAGTCGGAAGAACTCAGCGAGATGCTGCAACGCAAGAGCGTGCCTCACTCCGTGCTCAATGCCAAACAGCACGAGCGCGAGGCCGGAATCGTGGCTGAAGCAGGCCAGCGTGGCGCGGTCACGATCGCGACCAACATGGCAGGCCGTGGTACCGACATCAAGCTCGAACCCGGTATCGCTGATATCGGCGGACTCCACATCATCGGCACGGAACGTCACGAGTCGCGCCGTATCGACAACCAGTTGCGCGGCCGCGCCGGTCGTCAAGGCGATCCGGGGTCGTCCCGATTCTTCGTCTCGCTGGAAGACGAATTGATGAAGCGGTTCGGCAGCGATAGGGTCGGCGGATTGATGGATCGCCTCGGTATGGAGGAAGATCAGCCTATCGAGCACCGGCTGATCTCGAAATCCATCGAGAGCGCGCAGACCAAGGTCGAGGGTCACAACTTCGATCGCCGCAAGCATGTCGTCGAGTATGACGACGTGATGAACAGGCACCGTGAGGTGATCTACGAAGACCGCCGCAAGATTGTCGCCGGTGAGGATGTTCATGAGCGCGTCACCGAAATCATCGACAATCAGGTCGAATCCATCGTCGACGCCCACATCGACGAAAAGGACAGCCAAATCGATCTCGACGGTGTGGTCCAGGCCTACGACGCCCTGATCCCGGGCCGCGAAGTGACCGTCGAGGAACTTGAAGGTCTCGACACCGATGAGCTGACCGAGGCACTGACCGCCGATGCCATGGCGGCACTCGACAGGGTCGCGGACCGCTTCCCTGAGGGTGTGATGCCCAAGGTTGAGCGGCAAGTACTGCTGAGCGTGATCGACAAGCTTTGGGTCGATCATCTCACGACCATGGATGACCTCCGGCAAGGGGTAGGCCTGCAGGCCTACGGACAGAAAGACCCACTGGTCGTCTACAAGACCGAAGGCTACCGGATGTTCAACCAGCTCCAGGAGAACATCCAGCGCGATGTGGTGCGCGCGATCTACCGTGTCCAGCCGGTGCAGGCACAGCAACCGGTGCAGACGCGCATGACGGCGGCCAACCTGACCACCAATGCCGCGGTGGATACGTCTACGAGCCAGCAGCGAAAAGCCACCAAGATCCGGCCCAACCAGCCTTGCCCGTGCGGCAGCGGCAAGAAGTACAAGTTCTGCCACGGCGCGCCGGGGGCGCGGATGACGGCGTAGCCGTTCATCAGCATGATCCGAACGGAAACGACCGGGTGGCTTTCGCCACCCGGTCGTTTCCCTCCACCGTGGATGAACACTGTCAGGGATCACCCGAGGTTGGTATTACTTGAACTCTTCGTCGTACCCGCGCATGTCGGCAAGGACTTCCCGCATCTCCGACCAGACGCGCTGTGCGGAATCCTTCAGCCGCTGCCGCTGCCGGTCGTCCAGCAGCGCTGCGTAGACGATCGTTGCCCCGGCCGCCGTCCACATGACGACGGCTCCGGTTTCCCTGGCGCCCTTGCCGGCGGCACTTGCTGCATGTTTCGATTGCTCACCGATGACGGTGGTCCCGGATGACACCTTGTCGCCCAATGTGCCGACCTGTGCCTGAATGCCGGGCTTGACATGGCTCCCGGCGTCCTTCGCGCTCACCAGTACCTGGTCAGCCACACCGGCAACCGCGGCACCCGCATCGGCGATCAGGGGTTTGGCCTGTTCCCGAAGGTCGCTCGACCGCGATGCAAGGGTCGTTGCGAGCGTATCTGCAATCTCCGGCGCCTGCTCTTTCGCCTTGGTCACCACATCGTTCCCGAGTTCCGCCATCGCGCCGACGATTCCCGAGAGCGATTCCTTCAACTCGGGAGCATGGTGGCGAGCGTCGTCCGCGGCCTTGCCTACGCGATCCAGCACCTCAGGTGACTTCCGGAGGGCATCGCTGACGAACGCAGTGCCGACGGCAGCGAGTTCCGCTCCACGCGCCTTCAGGTCGTGAGCTTGCCGGGAGGCATCCTCCGCTGCTTCGGAAGCTTCCGCGGTCGCCTGGCTGGCGATTTCCCGGGCCTTGCTTTCGACCTTCACGGCTGTCTCTGACGCCGCTTCCGCCGTCTTGCCGCTGGTTTCGGCCGCCCGCGCCCGCGCCTCCTCGAGTGCAGATGTCACCTGCTCCATCAACATGGCCGAAAACGACGCCACCTTGTCCGAACCGTTCGACGCCAATCCCTTCGCCTGTTCCCGGACCTGAAGGCTCCTGCCATGTTTTTCAAGGTCTGCAACCCGGCTGTTGGCGGCCTTGATCGCCTCATCAAGGGTCTTCGAGCTGGATTTCTGCAACTTCGTCAACTGCTTCTTCGCCTTGCGGGTGGTCGCCTCGCGATCGAAGTTCAAGCCTTCGACCGCCTTGGTCAGCTGTTCAGACGACCGGTCGACCCCTGACTTCAATTCCGCCACTTTCTGGTCGATGTGGTCCTGGGCTCGCTCCTGCTTGCCGGGTCGCCCGATCAGGACCGCGCCGGCAAGACCTGCCGCACCTGCCGCCATAATGGAGTACAGAACAACCGAACCATTCCCTGTGTGCTGGTTGGCGTCAATTCCCTGGTGTGACATCGTCATCCTCTCAATCCGGTGATCAACGCGCCTAACCCAGTTATCCTACCCCGCCATGTCCATCGCGTTCTATGAATGTGGCGCCGCCTGCGGGCATCAGCCGACTCATTGACAAACCGCGTCCACTACAATGGCGCCGGGCGATCGCCCTTCCTCTCACGCGCCTCCCTCACCCACCCAACGGACGACAGTGCACCATGGCGAACGACTTCCACTACGATGTCATTGTGATCGGCTCCGGGCACGCAGGATGTGAAGCCGGCCTGGCAGCCGCCCGCATGGGATGCCGGGTCCTGGTTCTGACACCCAATCTCGACCGTGTCGGCTACATGCCCTGCAATCCATCGATTGGCGGACCCGGCAAATCACAGATCGTCGCCGAGGTCGATGCGCTCGGCGGCTCGATGGGCCGGGCCGCTGATGCGACTGCCATGCAGGTGCGGATGCTGAACTCGTCGAAAGGTCCAGCGGTCCAGGCGATCCGCGCCCAATGCGACAAATCACTGTATGCGCTCTACATGAAGGAAACGCTCGAGACGCAGGATGGACTGGACCTGCTTCAGGACGAGGCGACTGGTCTGTTGCTCGATGGTGAGTACCGGCCGTCGGTCGTTGGTGTCCAGACGCGACATACCGGACCAATCGCTGCTCACGCGGTCATAGTGACGGCGGGAACGTTCCTGCGATCCCGTATGATTGCCGGCGAATCCCTCGCGCCGGGTGGCCGGGCGGGAGACGGCAGCACGACGGATCTTTCAACCTCGCTTTCAGGTCTCGAATTCCGCCTCCGCCGCTTCAAGACCGGGACGCCGCCCCGGATCGACGCCCGGACGATCGATCCCGCCAGGACGGTGATCCAGCCAGGCGACGACCTGCCACTCTGGTTCAGCCGGGAAGGCGAGGATGGCAGCGTCCCGGCACTGACGCTTCCAGCATCAGTCACCGGTCCATTCTCATGTCCGGAAATGCTTGGCGGACGGGCACAGGTCGCCTGCCTGCAAACACAGACCACTCCGGCGGGTCACGACATCATCCGGCAGAATCTCGACCGGGCGCCAATGTACAACGGTGCTATCGAAGGTTCCGGGCCCCGCTACTGCCCATCGATTGAGGACAAGGTTGGCCGGTTCGCGGACAAGGACAGTCACCCGGTCTTCATCGAACCCGAGGGCTGGCGGAGTCATGAAGCCTACATCCAGGGGCTGAGCACCAGCCTGCCACCAGACATCCAGGAGGCTGTTCTCCAGACCATTCCTGGCCTTGAACGTGCCCGGATCACCAGGTACGGGTACGCCGTCGAGTACGACGCGCTCGATCCAACGGAACTCGGCCCAACGCTGGAAAGCCGGCGTGTGTCCGGATTGTTCTTTGCCGGGCAGGTCAACGGCACCTCGGGCTACGAAGAGGCTGCAGGCCAGGGAGTGATCGCAGGGCTCAACGCCGGAGCCCATGCGAATGGAAGCACGCCCTATGTGCCAACCCGTGACTCGTCCTACATCGGTGTGATGATCGACGACCTCGTGAGTGCCAGCCTGTCTGAACCATACCGGATGCTGACCTCCCGCGCCGAGTACCGCCTCCTGCTCCGGGCCGATACGGCAGATGCCCGGCTCGCGCCCGTTGCCCATGCTTATGGGTTGATCGACGACAGCCGTCTCACCTCAGTGATGGCGGAAAACGCCGTGATCGAGGCGATCATTGCCGCGCTTGGCTCCACGTGGCTGGGAGACAACGCCCGACACCAGGCTGCGCTCGAATCGCATGGTCTCCAGCGGGCGTCGCGATCGCTCACCGCGCTCGACATCGCCAGGCGGCCGCACACATCGCTCGACAGTGTCATCCTGGCGCTCCAGTCGCTGGGCATGTGGCGCGGGCCAGACATGACGGTGCGCGAGAAGGCCCGCGCCGAGATCGCGGTGCGGTACGGATCGTTCATTGAGAAGGAGCACAAGGAAGTGCTCCGTCACCAGGCAAACGAGCACCGGGTCATACCCGCGGGACTCGACTACGCCGACGTGAACGGGCTGCGCGTGGAGGCCTCGCAACGGCTCGCCGCCTCGAACCCGCTGACGGTTGGACAAGCCTCGAGAACCGCCGGTGTCACCCCATCCGACATCGGCGCGCTCCTCGTCCACATCGAACGACATCGGCTGCAAACGGACCGGCAGCCGGGGTCTGGACAGACCGGCCCGCGATTGGTGGCAGGCGGCATGCAAGGGGTGTAGACTACGCCTTCGCATGGCACCCTCGGCTTCATAATCACCCGTCATGCGTGTGGAGAGGATTCCGCCAAGTTGGTCAATTTGCGTCAGGCCTTCCGCCATGCTCCGTCCGTGCAGGAAGTCGCACCGAGACGGTTCCTCGTGTACCTGACGGGGGACCCAGAGGACCGGCGGCTCCTGGAGTTCGTCGAAAAGCTCTCATACCGGCCCAACACCGAAATTACCCTCGCCTATGTCGTTGAAGTCAACCAGGCGATGCCACTGGACGCCGAACTCCCACTGGAAGTAGAACGCGGCGAGGATGTGCTGCACAACGCCGAGCAGATCGCCGCGCGATGTGTCGCCAGCCGCGCCATGGTCACGACCGAACTCCTCCAGGCACGGTCGTCCGGCGCGGCGATCGTGGATGAAGCGGTGGAAACCGACGCGACCGCGATCCTTCTGTCGTGCCGGTTGCGAAAACGGCATGGCCGGGTGACGACAGGCGATACGCTCGATTATGTCTTGCTCCACGCTCCCTGCGAGGTGGTGGTGATCCGCCAAAAGCTGGATCCAAACGAACCCGATGGAGTGGCGACGGCATGAATATCGTCGTGATGGGCTGTGGCAGGGTGGGCGCTCGGGTCGCCTCGATCCTGGATCACGGTGGCCATCGGGTGGCGGTAATTGACACCTCCTCCCGGGCGTTCAAGCGACTCGCGCCGGAATTCGGTGGAGACACCGTGATCGGCACCGGCATCGACGAGGATGTCCTGCGCGCGGCCGGCATCGAGCAGGCAGATGTCTTCATCGCTGTCACCAATGGTGACAACCGGAACATCATGGCCGGCCAGGTCGCTCGCGCCATGTTCGGGGTCAAGCAGGTGATCATGCGGATTTACGATCCGGTCCGGGAGGACACCTACCGGCGACTCGGCTACGCCACCGTGTGCCCAACCACCACGGTCTCGGCGCTGATTATCGACACCGTCATCACGACAAACGACAAGACAACCCAGGCACCATCGAAGGGGCGCTGACGTGTACATCATCGTCGCCGGAGGCGGCAAGGTTGGGTATTACCTGACAAAGACCCTTCTTAACGAGGGGCATGAGGTGCTGCTGGTCGAGCGGGATCACGAAAAGGTCGAGACGTACTCCGAGCGGTTCGGCTCGGTCGTGCTCGAAGGAGACGCCGCGGAGGCGTCCGTGATGGCCGCCGCCGGCGCGGCCCGGGCGGATGTCCTGATTGCGGTGACCGGCGAAGACGAGGACAACCTCGTCATCTGCCAGATGGCCAAGCACAAATTTCACGTTCCCAAAACGATCGCCCGGGTCAACAACCCAAAGAACGAGGAATTGTTCAAAAAGCTGAACACCGACGTGACAGTAAGTCAGACGAACTACATCCTTGGCTTGATCGAGCAGGCGATTCCCGAGCGGGCATTCATCCACCTGCTCAGCCTTCGGCACGCAGATCTCGCGATCATCGAGGCCACGGTTTCGGACGAATCACCCGTCGCCAATCAGATGATCAGTGAGATCGACCTTCCGGTGTCCTGCGTGATCGCCGCCATCGCCCGCCGGTCCGAGGTGATCGTGCCAGATCCATCCACCGTTCTCCTGCCGAACGACGAAATCATCGCGATCACCCATCGGTCAGAAGAAGACGAACTGCGCCAGCTGATCGTGGTGGACTGATCCGATCCTGGGGCACGGACACAGCATGGGCGGATCGTGAGGATCCGCCCATGCCTTTTCGTCGTTCGCAGTCAATGCTATGGATAAATCCCGCGCATGCGGCTGAACCCGGCGACCCGGTCGATCGCCCGGACGAGCGCCGCCGTCCGCATGTGCACTCCGTACTTCCCGGCCGTATCCGCGATCGCCACATACGAACGCTGCATGATATCGCGCAGTCGTTCGTTGACCTGCTGTTCGGACCATGGGAACGCCTGTAACGCCTGCACCCACTCAAAGTAGGAAACCGTCACGCCGCCTGCGTTCGCGAAGATATCGGGCAGGACCAGGACACCACGATCGAAGAGGATGTCATCGGCTTCCGGGGTGGTCGGGCCGTTGGCGGCTTCCGCAATCAGCGAAGCCTTGATGTGGGGCGCGTTGTCGCGAGTGATCTGGTTTTCGAGCGCTGCCGGGATAAGGATCTCGCAGTCGACTTCGAGCAGGGCCTCATTGGAGATTTCCTCGGCTTCCGCATATCCGACGACCGACCCGGTCCGTGCCTTGTGCAACGCGACCGCCTGGAGGTCAAGCCCGTGTGGATTGTGGATACCACCCCGGGAATCGCTGGCCGCCACCACCGTTGCCCCGCGCTCGGCAATCAGACGGGCCGACACCGAACCCGCGTTCCCGAATCCCTGGATCGCGACGCGCGACGACTTCAGCGACAGCCCACGGACCCTGGCGGCTTCCTCGATCGCAAACACGCATCCGCGGCCAGTGGCTTCATTCCGTCCAGCCGACCCACCAAGCTCGATTGGTTTACCGGTCACCACCCCTGGCACCGAGTGCCCGACATTCATCGAATACGTATCCATGATCCAGGCCATGACCTGGGGATTGGTGTTGACGTCAGGGGCCGGGATATCGACATTGGGTCCGATGAACGCCTGGATCTCGGTGGTATAGCGCCGCGTCAGGTTCTGAACCTCGTTGCTGGAGAGCAACTTGGGATTGACCCGGACGCCGCCCTTGGCGCCGCCGTAGGGGAGTCCCACCACGGCACACTTCCAGGTCATCCACATCGCAAGCGCGCGGACCTCGGCGATGTTGACCTGCTCGTGGTACCGGATGCCCCCCTTGGTCGGTCCCGGCAGGCTGTTGTGCTGGACGCGGTGCCCGGTGAAGACCTGGACCGAGCCATCGTCCATCTCAACGGGGAAATTGACCGTAAGCTCCTTCTGGCAATGCGTCAGAATTCGCCTGATCCCGTCTTCAAGACCGATCACGTCGGCAGCGGTGTTGAATTGCCGCACCGCAGTCGCGAACAGGTCATCCTCCGTGGCAGGCGCATATGCCGGCGCCTGCTCCACCGCGATTGCCATCAATTTTCCTTTCGGCCGCCTGCTGAACCACCAGGGCGACCCTCACATACCTGTCCAGGAACCATTCGATCCCTGTATCACACTCCGGGTTCGAGCTCCTCCAAAACGCGCTGGAGGGCACTGCGAACCTCGTCCGGCTTGGCGCGACCACCGGTCGCCCGCATCGTCTCCCCAATCAAGCGACCGATGGCGGCTGTCTTGCCGTTCCGGTAATCCTCCACGACAGCGGGGTTCCCGGCAATCGTTGCACGGGCTGCATCGAGCACGGCACTGGAATCATCAAGTGCCAGCAGGTTGAGCCTGGTCGCGGCTGCTTCGGGCGATTCACCAGGGACGATTTGTGGCAGCAAGTCCTTCGCGGCCCGTCCGGTCAGCTTTCCGCCTTTGACCAGCGCAACCAGTTCCTGGATCTGGGACGCGGTCAACGGGAGAGCGTCGATTGGCAACGAACGCGTGCGGGCAAGTCCCATGATGTCGTTGACGATCCAGTTCGCGGTCGCCTGGTAGTCACCAGCATCCGTGACGCCGGTCACCGATGCCTCGAAGCTGTCGGCGATGGGTCGCTCGTTGGTGAGGATGGCCGCATCCGCCGGTGCAAGCGCGAAATCCTCAACGAACCGCTGGTATCGGGCTGCAGGGAGTTCGGGCAAGGTCGCCAGGATTCGCGCGCGGTCCGCATCAGCGACGGTCAAGGGCGGGAGATCCGGTTCCGGAAAGTACCGATAGTCGTGCGCCTGTTCCTTGGTCCGCTGCGACAGGGTAACGCCACGCGCCTCGCTCCACCCCCGCGTCTCCTGGACGAGTGATTCGCCTGCCGCGACCGCGTCCCGCTGTCGTTCCTCTTCATAGCGAAGCGCGCGCTCGACGGAGCGAAACGAATTCATGTTCTTGATTTCGACCTTGGGACCAACGTAGGTACCGTCTTCCGCCCGGATCGAGATGTTGGCATCGCATCGGAACGCGCCGTCTTCCATGTTGCCGGTGGACGCGCCAATGTATCGGAGGATGCGCCGGAGCGCGACGAGGTACTCCCTGGCTTCCTCCGGGGACCGCAGGTCAGGATCCCCAACGATTTCCATCAGCGGGACGCCCGATCGGTTCAAATCGACCAGCGTACTGGCTCCGTCGAAAGCGTCTTCGTGGACCAACCGGCCGGTGTCCTCTTCGATGTGGACGCGCGTGATCCCGGCGGTACGTTCAACGCCATCCACAACGAATGTGATCGTTCCCTGGATGCAGAGCGGCAGGTCGTATTGCGATATCTGGTACCCCTTGGGAAGGTCCGGGTAGACGTAGTTCTTCCGATCCATCTTGCAGAAATCCGGGATCGTGCAGTTCAGCGCGATGCCGGTACGCATCACCGTCTCGATCGCCGTGCGGTTGATGACCGGCAACGCGCCGGGCAGCCCGAGACAGACCGGGCAGACGTGCGTATTCGGCTCCGCGTTCGCATACTCGGCCGAGCAGCCGCAGTACATCTTGCTTTTTGACAGGACCTGGG